>JALHNI010000008.1 GCA_022843605.1 Bryobacter sp. | reverse complement strand
GCAACCGACCTTCGCGATTGCGGGCCATAAAGTGGCTGTCGGTAATGAGCCCTTCGAGGTGCGGCACCTTCAGGAAGCCGGTGCCGAGGGTGACTTTGCTATGGAACGGATCCGCCAGTGCTTCGGCAGACGTGACGGTGTCGTGCTCGGCTGAGAAATAGTGTTCGCCCAGCACGGCCAGTCCGGCGCTGGTACCGCCGATCGGCACACCCTGTCGAAGGCGCTGCTGCAAGGCGGCGGCGAGCGGCGTATCTTTCCATAGCCGAATGTAATTCCACTGGTCGCCGCCGGCCAGGAAAATGGCTTCGGCCTGGCGAATGCGTTCCAGCACGAAGGGGTCCGACGAGGCTTCGCGCGTGCGCAGAATGAGGGTCGCCGCGGAATTCACCTTCCCCTGCTGCAGCACAAAGGAGTTGTATGCGGGAGTGCCGGCAGCGCGCAGAACGAGAAAGTCGCCCCCGCCGGAGCGTTCGATCATCCAGGCAAAGGCTTCGGCCACGTCTTTGCCGCCGCCCATCAGCACCACGCCGGCCTTCACCGGCGTCTCGACGTCGCCTTCGTTGCCGGACCGGACGTAGTCGTAGGGTGCGGCGGCCAAAGCCAACAGCAGCAGCGCGCTACCTATTGCCATAGGTTACTTGTTGCCATAGATCATTTGTTGCCATAGATTACCGTGACTTGCGACTTGCCGTCGTTGGGCGTGACCGTGATTGTGGCGGCGTTGCCAGATTCAGTCTTCATGATCAGCACGGAAGCGCCGGCCACCTGCGCGCCTTCCTCGGCCTTGAATGACTCCTTTTCCAGCGCCTCACGGTAGAAGCTGATAATCTTCTCCGGCGGATCAGCGGTTTCGAAGGTGGCGAGCCCGCCTGAGCCTTCCTTGTCGCTGCGCCCAGCCCCGATGCTCTTCATCTCCGCGCCTGGATAGGCCGGCAGCCACCTGGGAAGCTTCACTTTGCCACCCAGTTCGAACGTCTCCACGCCATCCTTGCCTTCGTGCGAGATCTTCATCTTGCCTTGCAAAATGTCGTTGAGGTTGAGCGTCACCTCCTCGTTATTCTCTTTGTTCCGAACGCGGATGATCTTTTTCTCCTCATCGACATCGAGGACTTCGAGGTTGGGGTCCAGCTTGGAGATGATGGCGGCGGCGGCGGCCGGGTTGGTGGCGACTTCCTTTGCCTTCTGGAAGAGGAAATAGCCGGCCAGACTGATCCCGATGATGGCCAGGACGATCATGCCGCCGACGGCAGCAAGGATCCAAACCCAAACGGGCGTCTTCTTCGGGCCTTCCGGGGCCGGGGGTGCATACATCGGCGGAGGGGTGGTCATGGTGGTGCTCCTTATTCTGCTCGCGATGAACTATCCCTCATAATAGAAGCATGCAAAGAGTGTTGCTCGCTGCGTTGGTAACTGGTTTGGCGGCGCAGGCGGCGGTGGACTACACGAAGGACGTCGGGCCGGTGTTGAAACGGCGCTGTGCGGGTTGCCACGGAGCCGCGCAGGCCAATAACGGACTGCGCCTCGATTCGGCAGTGGGAGTGTTGGCCGGCGGCTATGCCGGTCCGGTGGTGGTGCCGGGCAAGAGCGATGGCTCGGCCCTGATCGCCCGCGTGTTGTCGTCCAAAGAAGGCGAGAAGATGCCGCCGATGGGTGCGCGGCTGACCCCGGCCGAAGTTGCCGCTTTGCGCGAATGGATCGACTCGGGCGCGAAACACAACGAGGCCGCGCCGGTGGCCGCCGCCACCAAAAAGTCAAAACACTGGGCGTTCGAGCCGCTTTCGCGTCCGTCGCCGCCCGCGTTGGACGGCAAGTGGGCGCGCAATCCGATCGACAATTTTGTGGCCGCGCGCCTAAAGAAGGAGGGTACGACCCCGTCGCCGGAAGCGCCGAATGCCACCTTGCTGCGCCGCGCCAGTCTCGATCTGCGCGGGTTGCCGCCATCGCCGCAGGAACTGAGCGAGTTCCTCGCCGATACGCGGCCCGATGCTTACGAACGAATGGTGGATAAGTTTCTTGCTTCGCCGCACTACGGCGAACGCTTCGCGCGGCCCTGGCTCGATCTGGCGCGCTATGCCGACTCCGACGGTTTCGAGAAGGATTTGGTTCGTCCCTGGGCCTGGCGTTATCGCAACTGGGTGATCGACGCTCTCAACCATGACATGCCCTTCAGCCAGTTTACGGTGGAGCAACTCGCCGGCGACCTCTTGCCGAACGCGACTGCCGAACAGCGCGTGGCCACGGGCTTCAATCGCATGACCCTCTACAATCGCGAGGCGGGCGTCTCGCGTCAGGAAGACCGTTTCGAACAGACAGTGAATCGTGCCAATACCGCGGCGACGACGTGGCTAGGGCTGACGGCCGGTTGCGCGCAGTGCCACGACCACAAGTACGATCCCATCTCACAACGTGAGTATTATCAGTTGTTTGCCTTCATGGATTCGGCTCAGCATGAGGACATCGATGCGCCGCTGGCTGGAGAACTCGGCCCCTGGCTGCGCGCCAAGCCCGCTTACGATGCCAAGCGCAAAGCGCTCCTCGACGAATTCAACGTGCCCGCGCTGCAGGCCGGCTTTGAAGTGGAGTTCACCAAGGCGATCAGAAAGCCCGGAGACAACCTGGAGTGGGATTTCTGGGTGACCTCCTGCACGGCGATGGTCGAGCGCTGCCAGCAGCTTTGGCTGAAGCCGGCGGCGGAGCGCACGCCGCGGGAAGCCGATATGCTCACTGACTACTTCGTCGCCAACCTGGGCCCGGATTTGCCGCGCGATCAAGCGGTGCTGGCGAAGTTTAAGGAGTTGCGGGTCAAACTGGCCGACCTGAAATCGATGCTGCCTCGCTTCTCGCAGGCCTACGCCATGACGGCGAATCCGGGTGTCGAAACTCACATTGCCTTAAAGGGCGATTACAAGCGGCCAGGCCTGGTGGTGAAGCCGGGGACACTGGCGGTCCTGCCGCCGTTCAATCCCGGCAACGAGCCTCCGCGCCTGGCGTTCGCGAAGTGGCTCACCAGCGCTGAGAACCCGCTCACGCCACGGGTCATCGCCAATCGCGCCTGGCAGGAATTCTTCGGGCGCGGCATCGTAAAGACGTCTGAGGATTTCGGCACCCAAGGCGACCGGCCGACTCATCCCGAGTTACTCGACTGGCTCGCCGTCGAGTTACGTGAAGGTGGCTGGAGCATGAAGCACCTACACAAGACGATCGTGACTTCTGCGACTTACCGGCAGAGCTCCAACACGCGGCCGGAGTTAAACGAGAAGGACCCCGAGAACACTTGGCTGGCGCGGCAGAATCGTTTGCGCCTGCCGGCCGAGTTGATCCGTGACGCAGCCTTGTCCGCCAGCGGACTGCTCGCGAATGAAATTGGCGGGCCGAGCGTGATGCCGCCGCAGCCGGCCAGCGTGACCGCGCTCGGCTACGGTAGCCGCAAATGGGAGGAGAGCCAGGGGCCGGACCGCTATCGCCGCGGCCTCTATATTCACTTTCAGCGCACCACGCCCTATGCCCAGCTGATGACCTTCGACGCCCCGGATTCGAACGTCGCCTGCTCGCGCCGGCGTCCTTCGAATACTCCGCTGCAAAGCCTGAATTTGTTGAACGATCCGGTCTTCTTCGAAGCGGCACAGGCTTTAGCTGTCCGTGTCGATCGCGAGGCGCCGGCGGACAAGAAGCTGGACTATGCGGTGGCCTTGGCCTTGGGTCGCCTTGCCGCGCCAGCTGAGCGGGAGCGACTTTTGAAGTATCTCGACGCGCAGGCCAGCATGGTGGCGAAGGATAAGTCGGCCGCCACTTTGCTACCGGCCGATCCGGCCCTGGCGCCCTGGGTGGGCGTCGGCCGCGTGTTACTCAACTTAGACGAATTTATGACGAGAGAATAGGGAATCGAGCGTAAGTATGAACCAGAACGAATTGCTCGCTGTCCACGCACGTCGCCGCTTCCTGCAAACCTTGGGTGGTGGCATCGGGACCATGGCGCTCGGCGATCTGATGGCCGCCGAATCGACGGATCCGCTGGCCCCGAAGGATCCGCATTTTCCGGGTCAGGCGAAGAGCGTCATTTTCATGTTCATGGAGGGCGGTCCCAGCCAGTACGATCTCTTCGATCCGAAACCGGAGTTACAGAAGTGGCATGGCAAGCCGCTGCCGGAATCGCTGACGAAGCAGATGCAGTTGGCGTTTATTAAGCCGAATGCGGCCGTATTGGCGAGTCCGCGGACGTTCACGAAGCATGGCCAGTCGGGCACCGAGTTTTCCGACTGGATTCCGCACACGGCTTCCTGCGCCGACGATATCTGTCTGGTGCGGTCGATGCACACCGACGCCTTCAATCATCATCCCGGGCAGTTACTCATGTTCACTGGATCCACGCAGATCGGGCGGCCGACGCTGGGCGCGTGGAGCGTGTACGGCTTAGGCTCGCAGTCGCGGAACCTGCCGGGTTTCGTGGTGCTGACTTCGGGCGCGGGTACGTCGGGCGGCGCGACGAATTTCTCCTCGGGCTTTTTGCCCTCCACCTATCAGGGGACGCCGTTGCGGTCGACCGGCGATCCGATTCTCTATCTGTCGAACCCGCCCGGCATCACGCCGGACATGCAGCGCGCCGGTTTGGATGCCGTGCGCGACCTGAATCAGCAGCGGCTTTCGGCCACCGGCGATGCCGAGATTGCGTCGCGCATGGCCAACTACGAACTGGCGTACCGGATGCAGTCCTCAGCGCCGGAGATGAGCGACTTGTCCCAGGAATCGCAGGAGACCCTGGACCTCTACGGAGTCGGCAAACAACCCACTGACCAGTTCGCGCGCAATTGCCTGATGGCCCGGCGGCTGGTGCAGCGCGGGGTGCGCTTCATCCTGATCATGCACGCCAGTTGGGACGACCACACCAAGCTCAACATCAATCTCAAGAAGAACTGCGATATCACCGATCGCCCGACCGCGGCGCTTCTCAAAGACCTGAAACGGACCGGCCTTCTGGATTCCACCATGGTGGTCTGGGGCGGTGAATTCGGCCGCACGCCCATGCAGGAGATTCGCAACACGCGCGATCCTGACGGCGCGGGCCGCGATCACCATCCGCTGGCGTTCTCCATGTGGCTGGCCGGCGGCGGGATCAAGGGCGGCCAAGTGATCGGCCGCACCGACGACATCGGCTTCAACATCGTCGAGAATCCTGTCCACGTCCACGACTTGCAGGCAACCATGCTGCAAACTATGGGCTTCGACCATACGCGGCTCACCTACCGGCATATGGGCCGGGATTTCCGCTTAACGGACGTCCAAGGCAAGGTTGTGAAGCAAATGCTGAGGTAAAGCGGTCGAGCTGAATTTGAAGAAACAGTAGCTTAGTTGGTATCGTTAAGCTTGATTAACACCCCACCCCTCGAAAGCTGGTCACTTCTCGGCAACATTGTCCTGCTCCTGACTACGGCGGTCGTTTGCGGTTTGGTAGCCCGGCGACTGAAGCAGAATGCCGTCGTCGGGTATCTGGTGGCCGGCATGGTGCTGGGCCCCACCGGTCTCGGCCTCATCGGCAACAACGGCCAACTGCGCGACCTGAGCGAACTCGGCGTCGCTCTTCTTCTTTTCTCCATCGGTCTCGAGTTCTCCTACGCCCGCTTGCGCCAGATTGGCACGATCGCTTCGGTGGGTGGAACGCTACAGGTGGTGCTGACGATCGGCGCGGTGACGGGCCTGTTCCTAGCTCTGGGATCCGGCGTGCCCGAAGCGCTGGTGGTGGCCTTCGGTGTCGCGATGAGCAGTACGGCCGTCGTCCTGCGGGTGCTGGCGGACCGCAGCGAACTCGATAGCCAGCATGGCAAAAACGCGATCGGCGTTCTGCTCTTGCAGGATCTGGCCGTTGTGCCGCTTTTGATCATCACTGAAACGATGGCTGAAGGCGCGGGCGGCGCGGGCGCCGTCAAGGCGCTGCTTCTGAAGGCGGGTCTCGGGCTGGGCCTCGGGTTGGGCCTATTGGTGCTCGTGAAGTTCGTTATGCCGGGCTTGCTTACCAGGGTGGCCGCGTCGGGATCGCGCGAGTTGCCGGTCGTGCTGGCCGTGGTGTCGAGCCTCGGCGCGGCCTGGGCGGCGCATTCGGCGGGCCTGTCGCCGGTGTTGGGCGCCTTTGTGGCCGGCTTGCTCCTGGCTGAGTCACCTTTTGCCGAGCAGATTCGGGCGGACATCACGCCGCTTTCGGCCGTCTTCATCACGATCTTTTTTGCCAGCATCGGCACCATCACCAAGCTGCCCGTTGGCAGGGAACTGCTGATGATGGTACCGCTGGGGATCGGCCTGTTGGCGATCAAGGCTCTGATTCTCGGCGCGATCGTCTGGTACCTGCAGCGCTCCCTCCGAACGGCGGTAGCGACCGCCTTCACGCTTTGCCAGGTGGGAGAATTCACCTTTGTCATCGCCGATGCGGGCTTTCGCGGCGGCCTGATCTCCTTGCCCATCTTCCAGACTCTGCTCGGCATCTCGATCGCCAGCTTGATCCTGACGCCTTACCTGATTGCCTGGGCGCCGGCTGCCGCAACCCTGCTCCTGCGGCGCATGAAGCATGCGGAGCGCAAAATGCTGGAGCGCCCCGTGGACCGGCACAGCCAGCATGAACGCGTGCTGATTATCGGCTTTGGCCCCGCCGGCGAAGAGATCATCGACATCCTCACCGAGGCCTCGATTCCCTTTCTGGTGGTGGACCTGAACGCGACGCGCGTCGACGCCTACCGTTCCAATCTGCCGATCGAGTTTGGCGATGCCACGCAGACGGAAGTGCTGCATCATGTGGGCGCTTCCCATGCGCGGGCCGTGATCAGCACGGTACCGGATCCGGCGATTGCGCGCCTCGTGGTAGCGCAGGTGCACCGGCACGCTCCCGGCGTGCCCATCATCGCGCGCAGCCGCTACCAGCGATTTGCGCAGGACCTGCACGATGCCGGAGCGGATTTCGTCGTGGAAGAGGAGCGGGAAGTGGGCCGCCGTCTCGGAGAAGCCGCCGTAACGGCCCTGCGATCCAAAGACCGATAAATCGCGTAGACTAGCGCGATGACGATCTTTCACCAAACCATTCGCGATTACGCCCATGCCATTGGCACGCTCAATGCCGATGCCTTTGTCGCTTGCTTTTCTGCCGACTGTGAGCTGAATGAGCCCGTCGGCGCGCCAGCTCACGTCGGGCAGGAGGGGGCTCGAACATTCTTTAACGGCATGGCGCCGCTCATCAGCAAGATCGAGTTCCGCGCTGGTCCTGTTTATCTGTGCGGCCAGCGGGCGGCGTTTTCGTGGACGATTGAAGCGGAAGGGAAAAGTGGACAAGCCTCCAATGCGGACGGCATTGATATCTTCGAGTTCAACGAAGCCGGCAAGATCGCGCGCAGCGTTGCCTATTGGGATCCCGGTCCTTTTGTGGCGGCGCTGTTGAAGTAGGGCATGGCCGCAAACACGCCCAGCATCACGAGGTAGACGCTGCCGGAGACGGGGTCTCGGCTGGCGACGTAATCGCCCAGCGACTGGTCCTGCAGGATCAAGGCGAGCGACAGTTCCGCCGTGAGCATCAGGACCAGCGCCAGGCAGCCGCTCAGGACCGCACCGCCCACCGTGAGCCGGTGGCGGCGACCGACGTAGCGCGCGGCGAAGATGATCGCCACCAGCATCACTGGCATCTCCAGAAGTTCGGCCGTGCGAACGCCCAGCCGTGGCACAAGGAGCGGCACGCGGAACATTCCCAAAGCAAAGCCGGTCGCGAAGACCAGGGCGAAGTAAATCAGCGCGGCGCGAATGACTTGCATGATGGAAATCACCTAATCGATCATTTGTTCACAACTGCAAATGGCCCAAACCTCGTTGCTGGAGAAATTGTGACAGTCTTTTCATCTCCTCGCGTCGTCTAAGCAGAAGGGCTTGAAACGCGAGTTGCCAAGCCACCGTCCTAAAGTAAAACTATGCGACCCGTCTTCGTCATTCTCCCCCTTCTGTTTACCACCATTCTCTTCGGCCAGAAGGATGCGCGAATCCGCGGTGAAGGCGGCTACGCCCGCTACGCGATCGTCCTGAGCGAGCAGCCGGTAGCGGTAGCACTGCCTGGCCGGGTGAACATGGCCACCAGTGAGGCGCAAACGTTGCGAAACCGGCTGGCGGCCTCGCAAAAAGCCCTGTCGTCGCAGATCGCCAAGTTGGGCGGCCAGGTTCTGAATGCTGAGCAGGACTTAGTGAATGCGGTCTTCGTCCTGGCCACTCCCGAAGGCGCTGACGCGATGCGGGGCTTGCCGGGCGTGGGCCGTGTCGAGAAGCTGCGGAAATACACCATGCTCTCCAACCGGGTCCTCGATCTGGTGAACACGCGCGCCGGCTGGGCTCGCATTGCCGGTGGCGAGGGGCAGGCTGGAGCCGGCACCCGCATCGGCGTCATCGATACTGGCATCGATCATAACCACGCGTCCTTTCGGGACTCATCCCTTTCCGCGCCCGCCGGATTTCCTCGCTGTGGCCCGGACGAAATCGGCGACTGCGGCCTTTGGACGAACAACAAAGTGATCGTCGCGCGCAGCTACGTAAACCTGCTGAACTTTCAGTACGGCACCAGCCCGCAGGATACGCGGCCCGATGACGTCACCCCGCGGGACCGCGTCGGACACGGTACCATGGCCGCGATGTTGGCCGCCGGCGTCGGCACCGATACTGCAGGCGTCACGCTCAAGGGCGTGGCTCCGAAGGCCTACCTGGGCAATTACAAGATCTTCGGTGCGCCGGGCGTAAATGACGGCACTTACTCGAACGTCGTCATCACTGCGCTCACCGATGCGCGCCGCGATGGCATGGATGTAGTGACTTTAAGTCTGGGATTGCCGGCGGGTTATCCCGCGCTCGAGCGGACTTGCGGAGAGAACCAGAATCTCGCCTGCGACATTCAAGCCGAGGCCGTTCAAAATGCAACCCTGGGAACGAGCACTTCTCCGGGCCTGACCGTAGTGGTGGCGGCCGGCAATGACGGCGATGTCAGCTTCAACTACCCGGCCCTGGGTACGGTCCAGTCGCCGGCGACCGCCCCCGGCGCAATCGCGGTGGGAGCCAGCACGAATAGCCACATCTGGTTCCAGACGTTGACCGTCAACGGCTTGGCTGGCTCGCCCGTGAATATGCGCTTGGGCAATGGTCCGCAATTGGCATCCACGCTGACTGCTCCACTTCGTGACGCGGCCCCGTTGGATGACGACAGGACGGGCCAAGTCTGTCGGCCGCTCGCTGCCGGCAGCTTAGCGGGAACGATGGCCGTTATCAAACGTGGTGGGTGTACCTTCGATGTGAAGGTGGCCAACGCCGCCGCCGCTGGTGCGGTCGCCGTGATCCTGGAACAGAGCGAAGGGCAGGATTTCGTCTTCCGCGCGACGGGTCTCACAACGACGACGATTCCCCTGGCGATGATCGGCAGCACGGCGGGTAAGGCTCTGCGCAGCTTCCTGTCGGCCAACCCGGATCGGCCGGGCACGCTCGACCCGGCGTTTCGCGAAGTGACCGCAACATCCGATGAGATTGCCGAATTCTCCTCGCAGGGTCCGTCGATCGGCAACGGCAGTGACAATCGCGATTCCGAGTTTCTCATCAAACCGGAGTTGGTCGCGCCTGGAACAGACTTACTGATGGCGACCCAAACCTATGACCCAAACAGCGCACTCTATAGCCCTTCCGGTTTCCAGGTGGCGCAGGGAACCAGCTTTAGTGGCCCCTTGGTTGCCGGCGCTGCCGCCCTGGTGAAACAGCGCTACACGGCCTTCACGCCGCAGCAGGTCAAGTCGGCGCTGGTGAATGCCAGTGATAGCGTACTGTTCGACTTCACGAACGACGGCCGGCGAATCAGTGCTCCGGTGACGGCGGCGGGCGCGGGTAAGTTGAATGTGGGCAATTCGCTCAACGTGAATGTAACGGCCGAGCCGGCGACCTTACCCTTCGGCGTTGTGCGAAGCGGAGCGACCCTCACTCGCGGTCTGGTCTTGCGGAATGCGACAAACGGTCCCCTGACTCTGTCCATTGAAGTGCAGCCATCAGGGGCCAGTCCCATGACGCTCACTCCTCTGTTGAACGGCGCGGCCGTCTCCTCCATCCTCATGAATCCCGCTGGTACCACGCAACTTAGTATGCGGCTCTCCGGTACGCAACCCCCGGCAGGATCTTACTCAGGCTTTGTGCGCATCACCCAGCAGGGCACGCAATCTACTCCTTTGCGCATTCCTTACCTCTACCTGGTAGGCGACGGCGTACCGCATAGCGTCCTGCCGTTGAGCGGCGATGGATTCTTGCGGCCGGTGAACGGACGGACGGGTTTCCTGTTCAAAGTCTTAGATCAATTTGGTGTCCCGGTCAGCAACGCCACCATCACGCGGCGAATTACTTCGGGCGATGCGGCATTTACCTTCGCCAACGAACGTACAGATCCGTTCGGTGCGGCGGAAGGCACGGTGGCGTTAAACGCCGCGGGTCCGGTGGCGTTTGAGGTGCAAGTCGGCAACGTGAAGTATGAGTTTGCCGGCACCGCGCGCGTCGCGCCTTCGGCTACGCTGGCGGGCATCACCGATGCCGCGAGTGGCCAGGGTGCGGGCACAACTGGTTTTGCACCTGGCAGTTACATCTCGATTTTCGGCACCGCCCTCGCGGACACCCTGAAGGTATTTGCCACGCCCTATCTGCCCATTTCGCTTGCCGGGGTGAGTGTCAGTTTCGATAGCGAAGCGAATCGCATTAGCGTCCCCGGACGGCTACACTTTGTTAGCCCCGGACAGGTGAACGTGCAGATCCCTTGGGAAGTGCAAGGCCTCACGACGGTGTCGATGAAAGTGTCGGTCGGTGACTTCCAAACGAGTGTCATCCAGTTGCCGATTGCCAATGCGGCTCCGGCTTTCTTCGAATACACAGAGGGCTCCGGCCAGAAGTCAGCGGCTGCGCTCGATGGGGCCTTCCGAGTGGTGGGTGCCAATAATCCGGTGCGGCGCGGCGAAGCCATTCAGCTTTACTTAAATGGTTTAGGGCAAGTGGACAACCGGCCCGCTTCGGGCGAAGTATCTCCTTCGCAACCTTTGGCCACGACGCGGGTTCAACCGGTAGTTACGATCGGTGGACGGCCGGCACAAGTCATCTTCTCGGGTTTAGCCCCGGGTAATGTAGGCTTGTATCAGGTGAACGTGATTGTGCCGGCTGATGCTCCGGCGGGTCGGCAGGCCGTCACTTGTAGTGTCAACGGCGTGCCGGCACCCAATACGTTCGTGAGTGTGCAGTAAAGTTTTCTTTATCTGTACTTCTTTCGTGCCCGGTCCCGCGTCCAAACCCGCAAAGGACTTATCTACTTGATTCGCCTCTCATTCGCTCTCTTGCTTGTTTCTTTCGCTTTCGGACAGGGTATCGTTCCTGGACGTTTCATCGTGGAGATGGAGGAACCCGCCAAAGGGACGCAGCGAGCGGCACTCACCGCGCGGGACATGGGTGCCGAGGTGATCGGCGAGAGCCGCCACGCGGTATTGGTGCGGGACGGCGACGAAACTCGCCTGCGCCAAGTACCAGGGGTGAAGGCCGTCCATCCGGTTATCCAAGGTATTTTTGTGCTGGATCGGGCGCTCGAGCGCAGCCGCATTCCCGCGGCCTGGAATTTGTCCGGCGGCGCCACGAACGGCGGACGCGGTGTGCGCATCGCCATCATGGATTCGGGGATCGAAGCGACGCACCCGGCCTTTCAGACGACGGACTTGACCGTGCCGGAGGGTTTCCCCAAGGTACGGTCCGAATCTGATCGCCCGTTGACCGGTAACAAGATCATCGTGGTGCGCAATTACCAGGATCTTCAGGGAGTGCGCGCGCCTTCAGGGGCGGATCGCGACGGCCACGGGACGGCGACGGCAGGGACGGCGGCGGGCGTCGTGCAGAACGCGCCGCTGGGGACAGTTTCGGGTGCGGCGCCTGCTGCGCAATTGGGTGTCTACAAGATTGGTCCCACCGCTGACGGTAGCTATTGGACCAGCGATGCTCTGGTGCTGGCCATCGACGACGCGATCTCCGATGGCATGGATGTCATCAGCCTGAGCATCGGCTTCGCTTACCCGGCGCGGGTGGGCCTGGCGCCGATTACCTCGGCCATTGAACGGGCGGAGAAGGCGGGCATTATTGTGATCGGCGCGGCGGGCAACACCGGTCCCGACGCCAACACCATCAGCTCCGTCTCGACGACCGAGGCCATGCTGCAAATCGGGGCAGTCTTGAACGACCGCATTTTTGCCGCGAATGCCAAGGTGGAAGGCGGCACGCCGCTGGTCGGCCTGGCGGCGGACCAGTCACTGGAAACCGATCCTGTAAGTGGCACCTTGCTCGATACGGGTTCGCTGGAGAATCCGGAAGGCTGCTCGGCTTATTCCAGCGGTGCGCTTACTGGGCGAATCGCCTTTATCTCGCGAGGAACTTGTACTTTCGAGGCGAAGTTCGGCCACGCAATGGCGGCGGGTGCGGTCGGTGCTTTGGTCTACAACCATCTGGACGGTCAGGCACCACTCCAAATGGCGGTCGGCGCCGCGAAGTTGCCCGGCCTGATGTTGAGCAATGCCGATGGGCTGGCGCTGAAAGAAAGACTTAGGGAAGCAGGCACGCTGCAGGCGACACTTGAATTCCGCAGCGGTCCAGTTCCCGTGGACGGGAACCAAGTGGCCTACTTTTCGTCGCGTGGCCCCGCGCCCGATCTGGCGATCCGGCCGGATGTGTCGGCGGTGGGAGAGGACGTCTACTTGCCGACGCAGAGTAAGTTTCCGAATGGCGACATGTACGCGGCCACTGGCTACGACACGCTGGGCGGCACCAGCTTCTCGGCTCCCATCGTGGCCGGAGCGGCGGCGACGCTTAAGTCCCTGCGGCCCGGCCTGACCGTTGCGCAGTATCGCAGCCTTCTGGTGAACACGGCCGCCCCCATTGAACGAGATGGCAAAGTGGTCCGCCCTCAGCAATCGGGTAGCGGCGTCCTGAATCTCGAAGCCGCGGCGACCTCTGTCCTTGCCGCGAATCCCGTGTCACTGACGTTTTCCTCCTCTACAGGCACGGTGGATGCCACCCGGATCGTGACGTTCGACAATCTCGCGGACGAGGCGGACCGGTTGACTCTCACTTTGGAAGCACTCGATGGCACTTCGCTCCCCACCACTGCGGAGGCCGTTACCCTGGAGCCCAAGGGACGGGCTGCCGTGAATGTCACCTGGAAAGCCAGCAATCTGGAGCCAGGGCCCTATCAGGGTTGGTTAATCGCACGGAGTGAGCGGACCGGACAGGCGATTCGGGTGCCCTACTGGCATGGCGTCGCTAGCGAGAAGCCGGCTACCGTCACGCCTCTGCTGGCCTCGGAGAGCGCTCTCCCCGGTGGACGTGTCGAGTTTGCCGTCCAGGTGACCAATTCCGCCGGTCTTTTGACGGGCGCCTTGGTCCCCGAAGTCGCCGCGATTCCGCGCGATGGCGTCACGGGGCGGGTCGTCTCGGTGCGGGAGGGACAACCCGGGTTCTGGCTGGTGACGGTGATGCTCTCACTGGTCCCCGGTATCAACGAGTTCGAGATTCGGGCCGGCGATCTGCGATCCACCGTACTCCTCTACGGGGAGTAGCTCCGTGCCGCGAACAGCCCACGGCGATTCCTTCATAAGAGCCTCATTCCAGACGATAGACTGAGAGAACACATGAAGGTTCGCAAGGCAGTTGTAACCGCGGCGGGGCGGCGCCAGCGCGGGATTCCATTACAGACCATCATCGACCGGGATGGCGTGGAAAAGCCGGTGTTACGGGCGTTACTCGACGAAGTACTCACCGGGCCCATCGAAGAAGTGGGGCTCGTCGTAGCCCCAAGCGACGAAGCCACCTATCAGGAACTGGCGGGCGAGCACCGGGAACGAGTACGGATTTTAGTGCAGACCGAGGCGCGCGGTTATGGCGATGCGATTGCCTGCGCGCGCGACTTCACGGCCGGCGAGCCATTCTTCCATTGCGTCAGCGATCACCTCTTCGTGTCGACACTGGCCCCGGGTGGGTTAACGAAACAGCTGGTCGAATTGGCGGCGAGCGAGGATTGCGCCGTCTCCGCGGTGCAGGCGACGCCGGAGCGCTTCCTGACGAACTTTGGCGCAGTTGGGGGCCAACGGCTGTCGGGCCGCGATGGGCTCTACCGCATTCAGTCCGTGCTGGAGAAGCCCACACCGACCGAAGCCGAACAGCATCTGGTGGTGCCGGGCCTCCGGGCAGGTCATTACCTTTGTTTCTTCGGCATGCATGTTCTGCCGCCAAGCGTCATGGAGATCCTGTCGTCCAATGGACAGAACTTCGCGGAGGCGTCGGCCGAACTCGCGCGGCGAGGGACTTACCTGGCGGCGGAGTTGCCCGCTCGCCGCTATGACCTTGGCTTGCGCTATGGCTTGTTGACGGCGCAGATGGCGGTGGCGCTGGCGGGGCGCGACCGGGAGGATGTCCTGGCGCGGTTGGTGGAACTGCTGGCGGTAACGCGCGGATGACGGTGCTCGAAGAGATTCTTACCTCCGCCGACCCGAACGTCCGCGACTGTGCACTGGAGAGCTTCGCCGAACAAGCCACGGCGGCGATGCTGCTGGAAGAAGCGGCAGCGATCGAGGCGTTGCGGCATCGACACGAGAGCCTTTACGTCCGCGTGCGGGCGCTCTTCTTTCTTTACGCGATTCACCGGTTCTATCTGCCCGGCAAAGCCGGTGTGCCGCAGCAGGCGCTGATTCCCGGCACCGGCGTCGAGCATCTGCTGGACCGCCGTTTCGAAGAGGCGATCCAGGTTTTTTTGCGGGAACCCACCAGCGCTCCGGTTTCGAGTGCCCTGGGTATGGCCTATCAACGGCAGGCCTTTCAGACCCTGGCCGACCAAGTCCGGCGTAGCGTGAAGAGCGTGCGGGGCAACCAGTGGATGTTCCGCTGCGGTCATCCGCTCGACTATCCGCTGCGCTTGCGGCCGGAACTGCTGGAGCCCGGCTTCCCGCTGTTGCACGAGACCACGCCAGTCCGCATGGATTTGACGCATAGCGGCTGGAGCGACATCTTCTTCCTCGGTATGGACTATCCCGAGGGCGCTCGCGTCCTGAATATCTCGGTCGATCTGGCCGTTCGCGGCGAGGCGAAGCCGCCGGTGGAAGCCTTTCTCCGCGTGATCGACGAGCCGGTACTGCGGCTAACCAGCATCGATCTGGGAGCGTCGGCCGACGTCACCACGCTGCGCGAGGTCTTCAATTTCGGGGAAGACTATCTTGGTTTGTTAAAGGCCGCGGTGATCGCCAGCGGTCTGGTGCCGCCGGGACTCGAAGGAGCGGATCAACCCCTCGAGTTGCTCCTGGAGAAGCTCACGGGCCGCGCCGGCTACGGCTTGGAGATTGCCAGCCAGGTGAATGACATTCCGAAGGGTTCGCGGTTGGCCGTGTCGACGAATCTGCTGGCTTCGCTGATCGCGGTGGCGATGCGGGCGACCGGGCAGACGCGCACCTTGACCGGGACTTTGGCGGAAGACGACCGGAGGCTGGTGGCGGCGCGCGCCATTCTGGGCGAATGGCTCGGCGGCTCTGGCGGTGGCTGGCAGGACTCCGGTGGTGTGTGGCCGGGTATGAAGCTGATCGAAGGACAAGTCGCCACCGAGGGCGACCTGGAGTACGGCATCAGCCGGGGCTGTTTGTTGCCGCGCCACAAGGTGCTCGATCGCGATTCCGTCACGGACGATACCCGGCGCAAGCTTGAAGGCAGCCTGGTGCTGGTTCACGGGGGCATGGCGCAGGACGTCGGGCCCGTGCTCGAAATGGTGACCGAGAAGTATCTGCTGCGCAGTGAACGCGAATGGAAGGCTCGCCAGGATGCGATCAGCGTCCTGGAAGACGTCCTGGCCGCGTTGCGCGCGGGTGACATCCCCGCCCTCGGCGCGGCGACGGAACGGAATTTCTTTGGGCCGCTCCAGGAGATTATTCCCTGGGCGACCAATGCCTTCACCGAGCGGGTGATCGCAAGGACCCGGGCGGAGTTCGGTGAAGGCTTCTGGGGCTTCTGGATGCTGGGCGGAATGGCCGGCGGCGGCATGGGCTTCATGTTCGCGCCGGAGTTGAAGGCGCGCGCACTCGTGCGTCTACAGGAGATCTTGCGGGAGACGAAGCGCGAGCTCGAGGCGGCGGTGCCGTTTGCCATGGAGCCTGTCGTGTACAACTTTGCGATCAACGAGGACGGCACGCGCAGTGAACTTCTGCGCGATCAGCAGGCCCTCATGCCACCGGGTTACTACAGCTTGCTGGCGCCCGCTTTGTTAAGGCTGGATCCACGGACGTTGACCCCGGCCCGACGGGCGGAACTGGAGCGTTTGAGCGAAGCCGCGCGCCAGACTGACGGCTTCTCCTCAATGCCGCGCGTCCTGTTCGATACGCTGATGCCAATGCGCCGCGCGACGGCGGGCGCGGGCGAGGCGTTGCCCGAGTTGCTGGAGCGCTATGGGTTCGACCGCGAGCAGCATGAGCTGATCCGGCAGGAGATGAAGCAAGGGCGGATCGGCTTGGCGCAGAACCGCTTGCCACTCAGTGCGACTCTCTCTGACGTCGACGCTGCGGAGATCGCCGACGCGGCGCGCGACATCACCGGCGCGCACATCAATCGCGGCGAAGCGGCTCTGCGCGACGGCGCCGTGGCCGTCGTGACCCTGGCCGGAGGCTTGGGTACCCGCTGGACCAAGGGTGCCGGCGTGGTGAAGGCGCTGAATCCCTTTGCCAAGATCGCTGGCCGTCATCGCGACTTCGTCGAAGTGCATCTGGCCAAGAGCCGGCGGGTGAATCTGGACCACGAGACCTTGTTGCCGCATGTCTTTACGACAAGCTATCTCACGCATCCGGGCATTCAGCGGGCGCGCCATGAGTATGAGGGGCCGCTGTTGTTGTCCGAGGGGCGCAGCATCGGTTTGCGCATGGTTCCGACGGAGCGCGACCTGAGGTTCGCCTGGGAAGAGAGCCGGCAGCAGCAGTTGGACGAGCGTCAGCAAAAAATGCGGGCGAGCGTCCGCACCGCGCTGATCGGCTGGGCAAAGTCGTCGGGCGAGGCATCGGACTATATCGACAATCTGCCGCTGCAGTGCCTGCATCCGGTGGGGCATTGGTACGAGATTGCGAATCTCCTGCTGAACGGCACGCTGAAGCAACTGCTGGAGCAGCGCCCGCATTTGAGCACCCTGCTGGTGCACAACATCGATACGCTGGGCGCCGCGGTGGATCCGGGGCTGCTGGGCTGGCATCTCGAGTCCGGCGCCGCGCTCACCACCGAAGTGATCCCGCGCTTCATTGAAGACCGTGGCGGCGGTCTGGCGAAAGTGGACGGGCGCGCCCGGTTAGTTGAGGGGCTCGCCTTGCCCCAGGAAGAGCTCGAGTTCGAGCTCTCGTTCTACAACTCGCTCACCACCTGGGTGAGTGTGCCGGCTCTGCTCAAGGCGTTCGGCCTGCAGGCCTCCGAACTGGGCGACGCCGAGAAGGTGCGGGCCGCAGTGCGCCGCTTGGCCGCGCGCATGCCCACTTACCTGACTCTAAAGGACGTCAAGAAGCGCTGGGGCAAGGGCCAGGAAGACATTTATCCAGTAGCCCAGTGGGAGAAGCTCTGGGGCGACATGACGGCTTTGTCTGAGCTCGATAGCCGTTTCGTCGTAGTGCCTCGGCCTCGGGGCCAGCAGTTGAAGGAGCCGGCGCAACTCGATGGCTGGCTGCGGGACGGATCGGCGGCTTATGTAGAGTCGCTGGGGGCTTGGGGACGCTAACTGGTGGTGGTGATCACCAGTTGGCCGTGCTGTACGCCTTTGGTGGCGATGATGCCTTCGGCGAAGTGGCGAATCTGGCCGGCGGAGCCGCGCAGGACGAGCACTTCGAGGCAATTGTGGTGGTCGAGGTGTACGTGCAGGGTGCTGACGACCAGTTCCTGATGATCGTGCTGCATTGCGGTGAGTTTCTCGCTCAGGCTGCGAGTGTGATGGTCGTAGACAAGCGTAAGCGTGCCCACGGCCGGCTGATCCGGCTTCTCCGTCTTTTCGCCGATCAATGCGTCGCGGATGAGATCGCGAAAGCCTTCGGAGCGGTTGGCGTACTTGCGACGGTCCAGGTAGGCGTCGAAGTCGCTGAGCAACTCCGAATCAATCGCGACACCGATGCGGGCCAGGGTGCTCATGCGATAAATTGCCGCAGGTAGTTGCGGCTGTGGCGCAGCGAAGCTTCACGAGCGGCGAGGGAGCCTTCAAAGGCACGGTCCTCGACTTCTACACAAACGGGGCCGGAATAAACTTCGGTGAGCACGGAGAAGAACTGCCCCCAATTAACGTCGCCCATGCCGGGCAATTTGGGCGTGTGGAACTGGTTGGGGTGCGCAAAGACGCCGACGTCGTTGCGGCGATCGATGTCGATGCGGACGTCCTTGGCGTGCATGTGGAAGAGGCGGCTCTTGAACTCGCGCAGGGGGGCCAGATAGTCCATGTGCTGCAGGATGAAGTGCGAGGGATCGAAGTTGAGACCGAAGTTTTCGTCGGGCAAGTCCTGATACATGCGACGCCAGACGGCTGGGGAAACGGCGAGGTTCTTGCCGCCGGGCCACTCGTCTTTGGAGAAGGACATGGGGCAGTTTTCGATGCCGATCTTGATGCCGTGGTCGGCGGCGAACTTGAGGAGCGGACGCCAGGTTTTGAGGAAGCGCGGCCAGTTCTCGTCGATGGACCTGGTATGGTCGCGGCCGACGAAGGTATTGACGACGCCGATGCCCAGCAACGACGCGGCTTTGATGACCTTCTTGATGTGCTCAGTGTAGACCTTGGCTTCAGCCAGGTCCGCGGTGAGCGGGTTGGGATAGTAGCCCAGGCCGCTGATGAAGACGCCAGCCTCGCCGCATAGGTCATTGATGCGGGCGGCGTCGTTCTTGGTGAAGCCGACGACGTCAATGTGGGTGACCCCGGCATAGCGACGCTCGGCTTTACCGGGCGGCCAGCACATCACTTCTACGCAATCAAAGCGCTCGCGGGCAGCGAAGCCGATGACTTCTTCCAGCGTGCGGTCCGGCAGAATGGCGCTAACGAATCCCAATTGGAGCATGAGGCTCTATTCTCCCTTGATCTTCAGGTTGCGGAAAGAGGCGCGCTCAAAAAAAGAGCCCAAGCCGACGCGGCCCTCGGTGAGGCTGAGATCGTAAGCCTCCAGCGAAGGGTGTTTCTGGCCGTCGAACTCCATCCAGGCGTGGCTGCCTTCGACGATGAGCTTCACCTTGGTCCACTCCTCGGTGGGAAGCGTGCCGGGACCGAGTTTCCCGCTCATGCGGACGCGCTCGCCCCCGTAGACGTGAAACATGCCGTTGTGAACAATCTGTTTATCGGCGCGGTCAATCGAGAGGTGGGCGTAGTTGAAGTGGGCGGCATCCTGCCAGTTGTAGACCAGGATGAGCGACTTGCCCGCGGTGCGCTTCACGTCGACTTCCAGGGTGACTTTCTTGAAAGGCTTCGTCTTTGCGAGCGCATACTGCATTGGCCGGCGCGGTTCCGGCTTAGCGGGGCCGATTTTCAGCATCTCGAGAAGGCTGGGTTCGGCGAGCCAATCGGCGGCGGCGGGCACCTCCCACTCGTAGCCGAGAGCTTTCACGGATTCCCACTTCGGGAGATCGGCCGCGAAGACGAGGCAGGTGGCGGCGGCGAGGCAGAAGAGGCGGCGCATGTGGATATTCTATGCTCGCCGCGGGGCCTGCCAATCGCCATTTTACGAAACAAACCCAATTTCCCAGTTTTCCCAGCGGTTTGACTCGTTTACGGCTGGTCTGAACGGGTGGATTCGCGCACAACAAGTCCTCCTGATTCAGGATCGCAGACGCCGCCAAAAATCCCGGGCGGCCGACGCGGAGCCAACTCTCCTAAACTTAGGAAATCGAATGGCTTATGGTTCCCTTGCCCCCTTTTGAAATGGCAGTGACCGCCCTACTGCGGATCGCCGAGGTCATAGGCGTCAGTGGCGGTGAGGCGGACGTGGTAACTGCCGAGATTGTTCTGCCAGTGAGCGTTGTCGTTGATGGCGAGCAGGAGTCGGCCGGCGGCGAGGCCTTGCTTGAGAGCCATCTTGCCGAGGAGGAACATTTCGCCGGCTCCGACGCGGCCGACGAGCGCGCCGAAGGGTTGGCCGTCGACGAGGTTGGTCTTGTAGTTGGGCCCTGGCTTTTGAAGCCCGTTGGGATCGGTGGCCCAACCATCGGTCTCCCAGGAGAGGCGCGTGAAGCCATGGGCCCTGGAGTCGATCTTCGAGCCCTCCGCCAAGCCGATGCCGGTGTCGAACCACTCAATCCTGGTGCAGTGCATTAGCGAGTGCACGGAGACCTGGCGGGTAATGGACTTCTGCTTCACCGCGAGGCGGCGGATGTTGGCCCAATTGAGGCCGGCCTCGTCGAAGGACTGCACCTTCCCGCGAATCGATTCGCCGTTAGTGAGCCGGATGAGGCTCAAGGAGCGATCGAGCCCGTCGGCATGGCTGGGGATGATGCGTTCAAAGAGCCGGTAGAGCGGGCGGGGCTCATGTTGGTCAGTATCTTTGTAGGTGAGCAAGAGTGGGGTGAGCACGGGCAGGCCGATGGCGACCAGATCCGCGGTGGCGGCATCGCGCTGGACGCGGTCGCTGGTTTTCTGGTCCGCGGCGACGAGCAAGGGCAGCGCTTTTTGGATCCGCGCCGTTTCGCCGGCACTGGCCGGTTCGGCTGAGTGCACGGAGAGAATCTGGGTAAGCGGGATGGAGCGGGCATCGACGCGAAGCGCCTTCAGAGAGGTGTTGACCTCGCGGACTTGCCCATCTTTATCGAGGATCTGGACCGTGGCCGCGTGGGCCACACAAGCGAAGAGGACGGCAGACAACAAACGCATGCCGTTACGTTATCAGTTTTAGGGCAGCTTGGTCTCAATGAACTCGAGCATGCGGCGCTGGGCCTCGAGATTGCCCAGGCGGGCCTCGATGTTGACATAGCGGACGCCCAGTTTGGTGCAGAGCCGGGAGAGCGAGCCGTCGTCGTCGGGTGGGGCTTTGTCCTGAAGGACGACATTGAAGGGGGAGGTTTTGAGGATAGCGAAGTCGTCGCGGTTGACGGCGAGCATGAACTCGCGGGGATTCTGGGGGTCAGCGAGCGAGACTTCGTCGGAGATGGGAACCTCCGTCTGCACAGAATAGCCCGGGCCGTTGTTGTGGAGGGCGATGAGCAGGCCGCCTTCGGGCGGCAGGATGGCTTTGACGAATTTGTGGCGATCGCGCTCCAGGTAGAGGAGGGCGTTCTGCATGGCCGCCTCGGAATAGTTGCGATTGACGCGGCGCAAGTTCTTTTCGGCGCCTTCGCGCGAAAACATGCGATTGGGATCGATCTCCAGGGCCCCAAGCGCTACTTGCCGCTCGAGACTCTGCACCGTGAATCCGGTGCCCTTGAACTTGCGCATGTGCTCATAGAGCAATTCCCGCGCGGTGGTTTCGTTGCCGTGGACATGGAAATAACGGTGCGTGGAGCGGCCGCGGCGGATGATATCGAAACGGACGCCGCCGATTTTTTGCGTGGACGAGCGAAACGGCCAGAAGGGCAGAAAGGCTGTGGCGAGCCAGTCGCGGCGGGGAGTTTGGAGACTGGATGACATAATGATTTTGAGGTAATCTCCATGATCGCAGAAGCCCCTGTCGTAGTGCCCGCCAACGAGTTGAACCCCTGGATTTCCGCGGAAACGCGATTCAACCAGGCCGCCACGCTGTTGGGGATCGACGACGGAATGCGCAAGATGTTGTCGACGCCGACGCGCGAACTGACGGTGGCGATTCCGGTGCTGCTGGACGATGGGCGGCTAGAAGTGTTTACCGGCTACCGGGTGCAGCATTCCATTGCGCGGGGTCCGGCAAAGGGCGGGATTCGCTTTGCGCCGGACGTGAGCCTGGATGAGGTGAGGGCGCTGTCGAGTTGGATGACCTGGAAGTGCGCCGTGGTGAATATTCCTTACGGCGGAGCCAAGGGTGGTGTGATTTGCGATCCGTCCATCATGTCGGATGGGGAGCTTGAGCGACTGACGCGCCGTTATACGTCGGCCATTATCGAGATGATCGGGCCGGAGATCGACATTCCGGCGCCGGACCTGGGTACCAACGAGCGGATGATGGCCTGGATCATGGATACCTACTCGATGCATGTGCGCCAAGCCACCGCCACGGCCGTCGTCACGGGTAAGCCGGTGAGTCTGGGCGGCAGCAAAGGCCGCGCCGAGGCGACGGGCCGCGGTTGTATGATTGTGTGCCAGCAGGCGCTGGCGAAGCTCGGCAAGGCGCCGAGCGAGGCCGAGGTGATCATCCAGGGTTTCGGCAACGTCGGCGGAACCAGCGCGCGCCTGATGGCGAAAGCCGGTTTCAAGATCGTAAGCATTGTCGAATGGGATGGCGCGGTCTACAACGCGCATGGGCTCGACATCGAGAAACTGATGCAGCACCGCCGCGAGACGGGTTCGATCGTCGACTTCGCTGGCGCGGAGAATATCGACAAGGACGAGGCGCTCACCCTGGAGTGCGACATTTTGTTGCCTGCGGCGAAGGAGAACGTGATCACGTCGCGCAATGCGGCGAAGATTCGCGCCAAAGTGATCTGCGAAGGGGCCAATGGCCCCACCACCCCGGCGGCCGACCCGATCCTCCGTGAGAACAACGTCTTCATCATCCCCGACATTCTGGCCAATGCGGGCGGCGTGTCGGTGTCGTATTTCGAGTGGGTTCAGGACCGGATGGGTTACTTCTGGAACGAAGAACTCGTCATCCAGCGCCTGGAAGAGATCATGGTGACCGCCTTCCATGACGTGGTGAACTATGCGGAGAAGCACAAGGTGGACAATCGCACGGCGGCTAACATGTTGGGCCTGGACCGGGTGATCTCGGCGATTAAGCTGCGCGGACTCTACGCTTAGGCGGTTCGGCGAGGGCACGCCGTAGTGCTTAGTACCGTGAAATCAATGGCCAGTTGCTATCCTGAAGGATCAGCATGCTGCGCGTTCGTTTTGCTCCCTCACCCACCGGATACCTGCACATTGGCAGCGCCCGTACCTTTATCTTCAATTGGCTCTACGCCCGCCACAATGGCGGTACGGTGGTGCTGCGGCTGGATGACACCGATGTCGAACGCAACACGCAGGTATCGGTGGATTCGATTTTCGATGGCTTGAACTGGCTGGACCTGGGTTGGGACGAATTCTACCGGCAGAGCGACCGGCTGGCGCTGCATGCGGCGGCGGCCGAGACGATCCGGCAGAAGGGCCTCGCTTACCGGGACTTCACTCCGGCACGGGCTGAGGACGAGGTGGCATCCGAGCCTGCCGGGGGGTGGCTATTCAATCCGGGGATGCGCGAGCTTTCGGCCGAAGAGAGTGACCGGCGGGCAGCCGCGGGTGAACCCTTTGTGCTGCGCTTCCGTGTACCGCGCGAAGAAAAGCACGTCGTGGCATTCGCGGATGGGGTCTTCGGTAAGCAGACGAAGCTGGCCAAGGACATTGAGGACTTTGCGCTGCTACGTTCGAACGGCATGCCGACCTACCACCTGGCCTCCTGTGCGGACGACGTGGACCTGAAGATCACGCAGATTATCCGCGGTCAGGATCATCTGACGAATACGTTCAAGCATGTACTGATCTTTGAGGCGCTGGGTGGCGACATTCCGAAGTTTGCGCACTTGCCGCTGTTGATTGCGCCGGATGGCGCGAAGCTTTCGAAGCGCAAGCATGGGCCGGTGGTGAGTGTGACGACTTATCGCGATGCCGGTTTTCTGCCGCATGCGTACGTGAACTTCCTGTGCCTGCTGGGCTGGTCACCGAAGAATGACCGCGAGCAGATGACGCGGCAGGAACTGGTCGATGCATTCGGCTTCGAAGGGATCAACCGGTCGAACGCGGTGGTGAATTTTTCGGAAGAGTCACCGATCGATGCGAAAGCGCTTTGGCTGAACGGCCAGCACTTGCGCAGTATGCCGCTGGAAGAGCTACTACCCCTGATTCGTTCGTCGCTGCCGCCGCAAGACGATGAGGAGCGGTTCCGTTTGGCCGTTGATGCGGTGCGGCAGCGCTTCACGTCGCTGCATGATTTCGCGACGCGAGGTAAGGGTTACTTTTCGGATGATTTCGAGATCGATCCAGTGGCGCTGGACAAGTTGAATCAGCCGCAGGCGCGAGAGATCTTGCGGGAACTTGGGGAGAGGCTTGAAGCGCAGCCGGAGTTCTCCGAGGCAATTTGTGAGGCGGAACTCCGCAAGCTAGCGGAAGAGCGCGGCGTGAAGCCCGGGTTACTGATTAACGCAAGCCGCGCGGCGCTGAGCGGCCAGGCGGTGGGGCCGTCGGCCTTTCTGGTATTTGCGTGTGTGGGCCGCCAGCGCGTGATTGAACGCTTGAAGAAGGTTTAAACAGAAGCATGATGATTTTAGGGATTGGTGGACTCGAAAACGATGCCGCCTGCTGTATTTTGCGTGACGGTGAGTTCGTGGGTGCGCTTGAGGAGGATAAGCTTCGGCACGGCCCCCCCGGGCAGTTACCGGACGCGGCGATCGCCGCTTGTTTGAAGTTAGCCGGCGCCAGTGCGGGCGACATCGGCTGGATTGCGATCGCTAAGCCGTTTAACACGGAATTTCATGTGGAATTGCGGAATCGCTTCCCCAAGGCGCGAATTGCCCTGGTGGAGCACCATCGCGCGCACGCGGCTTCTGCTTACTATCTATCAGGTTTTGACCAAGCCACGGTCTTGACGCTCGACCGGAAGGGCGATTCGCGTTGCGGCGCTCTGTGGACGGGCAGCGGCTCGTCATTGACATTAACGCAGGAGGCAATCTTTCCGGATTCCCTGGGTGAACTCTATAGCCGCGTGACTCGCCTGCTGGGCTTTACTCCCAATGCGGATGAGCACAAAGTGCAATGGATGTCGGCGGCGGGTGAGCCGTGTTTTCGTGACTTACTGACGGAAACGATTGAATCGACGGAAGGCACCTGGGCGCGGCTGGACTTGAGTAAGTTGGAGCAGTTGGCCGGCAAGGAGCCGCGGGACGTGGCGGCATCGTTGCAGCGCGTGGTGGAAGAAACGGTCGTGCGATTGGCCGGCAAAGGAGAGAATCTTTGTCTGGCCGGCGGTCTTTTTCAGAACGCGATGTTAGTGTCGGCGCTCGAAAATAGCGGGAACTGGAAGCGGGTATTTGTGCAGCCTGCCGCAGGTAATGCGGGGACGGCCCTGGGTGCGGCGGCGCACGCCTGGCACGAAGTGCTGCATGAGACGCGGGCGATCCCGTTTGCGACCTTGGCGCTGGGTCCGGAGTACACGGCGGAGGAGATCAAGAAAGTCGTAGAGAACTGTAAGCTGGGTTTCCGCCTACTGGGCACGACGACGGAGATGATCGCCAGCGTGGTGAGCCAACTGGCGGAGGACAAGATCGTTGCGTGGATGCAGGGGCGCATGGAGTTCGGGCCGCGGGCGTTAGGCTATCGCAGTATCCTGGCTTCGCCGGCGGATCCCTACGCGAGCGAGAACCTGAATCAGTACATCAAGCATCGCGAATCGTTCCGCAAGTTTGCGGCTTCAGTGCCGGCGGAACTGGCGGGCGAGTACTTTGAGGTGGGCCAGAACGCGGGTCACCTGGCGACGATGAGCCGCGTGAAGCCGGAGTATCGCGAACGATTCGCCAGCGCGATCCTGGGTGACGGTTGGATTCGGTTGCATGCGGTGAACGCGAGCGAGAATCCGCTGTATCACCGGCTATTGTTGGAAGCGGGCCAGAAACTAGGGCTTCCCGTGCTCTACAACACGTCGTTCAACTTGTTCGGCGATCCGATTGTTTGCAGCCCGCGCGATGCCGTTCGCAGCTTCTATTCGAGCGGCATCGACTCGATGGTGGTCGGCAACTTCTTACTCGAGAAGTAACTTACAGGATCTGGCCGCGATAGGTTTCGAGGCGCGCGATGCGGTCGCCGGTGGGCGGGTGCGTCGAGAAGAGGCGCGCGAACCACTGGCCGGACATGGCCGGAATGATGTACATGTGCGACATGGCCGGTGTCGAGGACTCCATGGGAATTCGCTTGGACCACGTCTCCAGCTTGGATAGGCCGGTGATCAGGCCTTCGGGCGAGCCGGTGTACTTGGCAGCTGCATAGTCCGCGCTGAATTCGCGGGTGCGCGAGATGGCCATCTGAATGACGCCGGCGGCGAGGGGCGCGAGGATCATCATGGCGAGGGCGCCAATCATGCCGCCGCCGCCTGAGTCTTCCTCATCGTCATGACGGCGGCTGCCGCCCATGAACATGAGCATGTGACCCATGTACGAGATAGCCGCGGCGAAGGTGGCAGCAATGGAACTGATCAGGATGTCGCGATTCTTGATATGGCCGAGTTCGTGGGCGATCACGGCCTCCACTTCGCGATCGCTCATGAGGTCGAGCAGACCGGCTGAGACGGCGACCGAGGAGTTCGCAGGGTTGCGGCCGGTGGCGAAGGCGTTCGGTGACGCTTCGGGAAGCACCCACAACTTGGGCATGGGGAGACCCATGCGTTCGCAGAGGCGAGCCGTCATGGGGCCGATGCGGCCGAAGATGGAGGCGTTCTCCGTCTCGCTGACGCGCACGGCGCCGCTGGAGGAGAGGGCCATCTTCTCCGAGAAGAAGTAACTGAAGAAGTTCATACCGACGGCCATGACGAGGGCGATCATCATGCCCTGCTGACCACCGGCCATGCGTCCGGCGAAAATCAGCAGGCCGCTCATGGAGCCGAGGAGTAATGCCGTTTTGAGTGCGTTCATTTGTTTCTCTCTGTTATCTCTCTGTGCCTAGTATGACGGATTCTTCATGATCCAGGTTCCGTGCGGACACCTAGCATTTCGGGCGGGTGGATAAGGTTGCTTGCCGGGGCGCACAGGCTTTTCGCCGATGGGCATTCGACAACATACCGGCTACTGTTATCTAGGATGCAGAACTGGCTGGCGGGGATGCGCGAGGCTTTCGGGATCGGGACGGCGTTCGTGACGCTGAACCTGCCTCTGTCGATCGTCTATTCCTATTACCCGCAGTCGAGGCAGTGGTCGGTGATGGCGATTTTGGCGATTCCTGGTTTGGTGTTGCCGGCGATGTGCGCGATCGCGCGGCTGTTTCGGCTCCAGGCCGGTGTTGGGGTGATGGCGGCGTGTTGCCTGTTGGGTGGCATTCTAGCGGCGGCGGGGCATCGTCTGTCCTTGGTGGCGCTGGCCCACATCGGGATCTTTCTAGGTGACCGGGCGGGGATGACACGGCTGCCAGGGCCGCTCCAGGCGGACTTGAGTTATTGGAAAAAGCATTTCGCAGAGCAGCCCGGCTACTGGTGGCCAAACACCAACGAGGTAATCGAGTTGGTGGTGATGTTCGGATTGGTGGCGGCCTTGACGGCCGGCTGGCTGTTGACCCGGCAGTGGTTGCGCGCGGAGCGTCCGGCGGCCGCCCTGGAGAGTGTCGAGCGCGTTAAGATGCCTGTGTGAGCACTCTCCAACGTCGTCATTTTCTCGTCGCCGCCGCCGCGGCTCAGCAGACCTGGGCACAAGCCAATGATCGTCTTCGTGTCGCCATTGTGGGCGTGGGTGGACGGGGCACCGCGCATATCCGAGAGATGCTGCCCGTGCCGAATCTGGAGATCGGCGCACTGGTGGAAGTGGATGGAGCGCGAGCCGAGGCGGCGTCGCAGTTGATCTTCCAGAAGACGGGTAAGCGGCCGATCATTGAGAGCGACATGCGGCGCGTGTTCGACAACAAGTCGATCGACGCGGTGACGATCGCGACGACGAATCATTGGCATTCGCTGACGGCGATCTGGGCGATGCAGGCCGGCAAGGATGTCTACGTCGAGAAGCCGGTGTCGCATAACGTCTTCGAAGGCATCAAGCTGGTGGAGACCGCGCGGAAGTACAACCGGATAGCCGCCGGAGGAACGCAGCGCCGTTGGTGGGGCCGTTTTCGCGCGGCTGTTGACCTGCTGCACGCCGGCACGATCGGCGACATTTACCAGGGCAATTTTGTTTTCCCGGGCAATCGTGAGCCAATCGGCTTCAAGCCGATCACCCAGCCGCCGGCGAATCTGAATTGGGACTTGTGGCTTGGCCCCGCCCAGATGCAGCCGTATCACGCGAATCTGGTGCACTACAACTGGCACTGGTTCTGGGACTTCGGCAACGGCGAGCTCGGCAACAACGGCATCCATATGATCGACGTGCTGCGTTGGGGCATGAAGAAGAACATGCCGGTTGCCGTGCGATCTACTGGCGGTCGATTCGGTGAGAAGGATCAGGGCCAGACGCCCAACACGCAGAACGTCACCTGGATGTTCGCTGATGGATCGAGTATTGTGGGAGCCTTGCGCGGCCTGCCCACCAGTGAGCCGATGTCCTGGGATTTCTTCGGTACCAAGGGTCACCTGCACCTGATGGCGGACGGCCGCCATCGCTTGACGTTGGGCCGGAACAAGAAGCCGGAGCCGGAACCGGAGTATCCGGCGAATCTGGATCACTTCGCCAACTTCGCTGATGCGGTGCGCGCACGTGATCGCAAGTTGTTGCACGCCGAGGTGGAAGAGACTGCGATTTCAACAGCTTACTGCCACATCGGCAACATCGCCCACCGTGTGGGCCGGGAACTGAAGTTCGACCCGGCAACGATGAAGTTCCCGGGCGACGCCGAAGCGAACGCCCTGTTGACTCGCAAGTACCGGGCACCTTACGTAGTTCCGGAAAAGGTGTAATTTTCCAGTTTGATGGTAGAATTCGAGCGTGGCTCTGAATCTCAAGAATCCCGAAGTGGAGAGTCTCGCGGCGGAGGTCGCGAAACGAACCGGCGAGACGAAGACTGAGGCGATCCGGGTGGCCCTACTTGAACGCAGAGCCCGCTTGGCTGAGCCCGCGCAGGAGTTCACTGACGCGCACCGTTTTCTGGAACGGCATTGGGCAACTCTACCGCCCGGATTGAAGATGCCCACCCGCGAAGAGGAAGACGAGCTTTTCGGCGATGTCGGATGATTGTTGCTTCATCGATACCTCGGTCATCGTGGCGATTGCAATCCGGGAAGCGGGATGGGAATCGGCGATGGCAACGATGGAACGGGTGCGGCGACGGGCGGTGGGTGCTCCCTCTCTTGTGGAGGCGACCATGGTGCTCGGGCCTCGTTTCGGGTACGACCCGCGGCCGTGGGTAGAAGAATTTCTCCGCACTTACCGGATTGACGTCATCGCGTTCGAATACCGGCATTACCAAGCCGCGAGTGAAGCCTATCTTCGCTATGGCAAGGGACGCCATCCGGCGCGGTTGAACTATGGCGATTGCATGGCTTACGCCGGCGCGACTTTGCTCAACTGGCCGCTGCTGTATCTCGGTGGCGACTTCGCCCTGACCGATGTGCGGTCAGCTTTGAACTAGCGGTTGTAGAAGGCGGAGTTTTTGGCCGTGAAGTCGTTCCACTTCTCGGGCAGATCGTCGAGGGCGAAGATGGCGGAAACCGGGCAAACCGGGACGCACGCACCGCAGTCGATGCACTCCACGGGATCGATGTAGAGCATTTCGGCGTCACCGAAGGTAGCTTCATCTTTCTTGGGGTGGATGCAGTCGACGGGACAAGCGTCGACGCAAGCGGTGTCTTTCGTTCCAATGCAGGGTTCTGCGATTACGTAGGCCATGAGAAATCCTCGCCGCCGAGCGCAACAGATCGCGCTCAGGCATGAATTTTCAACATAACATAGCCGTAGCGGTGCTCACAATCGACCTTTGCGCCGGAACGGCAAGGTAAAGTAGAATCTCTTGCCATGACCCACCAGATTCTTGCACCTTTGAAGTCCGGCTACGAGGCGATTCTGTCGCCGGAAGCGATCGCGTTTCTGGTGGACCTGGAGACTCGATTCGGTCCGCGGCGGCGGGAACTGCTCGCGCAGCGGGATGCGCGTCGCCTGGACCTGGAGGCTGGCGCACTGCCGGACTTCCTGGAGAGCACGCGATCGGTGCGCGAGACCGAGTGGACGGTGGCGCCGATTCCGCCGGCACTGCAGGATCGACGCGTCGAAATCACCGGCCCGGTGGAACGCAAGATGGTGATCAATGCGCTGAACTGCGGCGCGCCCACCTTCATGGCGGATTTCGAAGATTCGAATTCGCCCACCTGGGATAACGCCGTCCAGGGCCAGATCAACCTGCGCGACGCAGTGGCGGGGACAATCAGCTTTACCAGCCCCGAGGGCAAGGCTTACAAGTTGAACGAGAAGCCGGCGGTGCTGATTGTGCGGCCCCGCGGCTGGCATCTCGTAGAAAAGCATTTTCTCGTCAATGGCGCGCCGATGTCGGGGTCACTCTTCGACTTCGGGCTCTACTTCTTCCATAACGCGAAGCCGTTGTTGGCGAAGGGAGCGGGTCCTTACTTCTATCTGCCCAAGATGGAGAGCCATCTGGAGGCGCGCTTGTGGAACGACGTGTTTGTCTTCTCACAAGAGTATTGCGGCGTGCCGCAGGGCAGTGTGCGCGCTACGGTGTTGATTGAGACGATCCTGGCGGCGTTCGAGATGGACGAGATCCTATGGGAACTGCGTGATCATTCGGCGGGCCTCAACTGCGGCCGTTGGGACTACATCTTCAGCTACATCAAGAAGCTGGGTCATCGAGTTGATAAGATTCTGCCGGATCGCGCGCAAGTCACCATGGACCGCGATTTTCTGGATGCCTATGTCCGGTTGTTGATCAAGACGTGCCACAAGCGCGGCATCCACGCGATGGGCGGCATGGCCGCGCAGATTCCGATCAAGAACAATCCGGAAGCCAATGCGGCGGCATTTGAGAAGGTGCGGCTCGACAAATTGCGCGAGGTGCTCGCCGGGCACGACGGCACATGGGCGGCGCATCCGGGTTTGGTGCCGGTGGCGATGGCGGTATTCAACGAACACATGCCGACACCGAACCAGATTTCGAAGCAACGCGACGATGTGGTCACCGCCGAGGAGCTACTGAAGCCGACCGTGGGTGACATTACGGAGCGCGGCTTGCGGATGAACATCGACATCGGCCTGCAGTATCTCGAAAGCTGGTTGAACGGGAACGGCTGCGTGCCGATTTACAACCTGATGGAGGATGCGGCGACAGCCGAGATCTCTCGTGCGCAGGTGTGGCAATGGGTGCGGCACGGCGTGACGCTGACGGATGGACGGACGGTGACGATGGACCTGGTCCGCGAGACGATGGCGGCGGAGCTGGCCGCGAATCCGGGGACGCCGGCCAAGGCCGAAGCCGCCAGGATCTTCGATCAGTTGATTGCGACCGAGCGGTTTATCGACTTTTTGACCTTGCCGGCGTACGAGCAACTGGACTAAGAACGATGACCGCCTTGCAGGCATGTCAGACCGACTGACCAGCAGTTTTGCTTATCGACTTTCGTTAGCGGCCGAGGCCGCTTACGGCAACCAGCAAGCCTCCGGTGCCGTCTAATCCTCCGACGCATGACTCGCGAACATCTGCTGGACCTTTTCGACGACTGGGCGGCAGAGAGCCGGCCGTTGTTCGCATATGACGATGGTTACCGGACGATCGCGCTGTCCACGGCGGGGACGGCGGCGGCGGCGCAGGCGTTTGCGGCCAGGCTCGAGGCAGCGGGATTGTCTGCCGACGACAAGGTGATCCTGTGGGGTGAGAATCGGCCGGGCTGGGTGATTGCTTTGTGGGGATGCCTGTTGCGGGGCGTGGTGGCGGTGCCGATCGATGCGCGGAGTACCGTGCAGTTCGTGGAGCGCGTGCGTCAGATTACCGCGGCCCGGGGAATTGTTGTGGGCGATGAAGTCCCCTGGCCGGGCGTCGCCTGGCGGATGGCGGAGCTCGAAGGCGCCATGGCAACGCCCTCGGCGCCGATGCCCCGGGACAAAGACTCCCTTGCCGAGATCCTGTTCACTTCAGGTGCCACGGCCGAGCCGAAGGGCGTGCGAATCACGCACCGGAACCTGCTGGCAAATCTGAACCCAGTGGAACAGGAGATCCGGCGGTACCGGGCGAAGCCGATTGTGCGCTGGTTTGCCGAGCCACTCTTCTTCCCGATTCGCTTCCTGAATCTGCTGCCGTTGAGCCACCTCTTTGGCCAGACGATGGCGGCCTTCATTCCGCCGATGGTGGACGGGCAGGTGATCTTTCTGAAGGGCCACCATCCGCCCGAGATTGTGCGGCAGGTGAAGCGCCGACGCATTTCCGTAGTGGTCGCGGTGCCCAAGATGCTCGAACTGCTGCGGGATTATGTTGAGATGCGTTGCCCGGAAGTGAAGGCGCCGGGCAAACCGAAGGGCATCTTGCAGGCGTTTTGGCGGTATCGGCGCGTCCACCGGCTGCTGGGCTGGAAATGCTGGGCGTTCGTGGTGGGTGCTGCGCCGCTGGATCCGGAGCTCGAAGAGTTTTGGCGCAAGCTGGGCTACGTGGTGATTCAAGGCTATGGTCTGACGGAGACCGCGCCGATTGTCAGCCTGAATCACCCCTTCCACCCGAGCCACGGCACGGTGGGTAAGCCGATTCGCGGCGTTACGATGAAGCTGGCCGAAGACGGCGAGATTCTAGTGCGTGGGGAGAACATCACCAGCGGCTACTACGGCTCCGAGGAGAGCATTCTGAGCGAAGACGGCTGGTTCCACACGGGGGATGTTGGCGAGTTGGATGCGGCGGGAGCGCTGCGAATTCGCGGGCGGAAGAAGGAGATGATCGCCGCCGCCGATGGGATGAACATTTTTCCGGACGATCTGGAGCGGGAGCTGAACGAGACGCCGGGAGTTGTGGAATCGGCGGTGGTGGAGAAGGATGGCCGGGCGCACGCGGTGCTGGTGCTGGAGGAATCGGCCACGATTCCGAAGGTGCTCGCGGCGGCCAATGCACGGCTGGAGCCGCATCAGCAGATGCGCGATGCGACAGAGTGGACCAGCGACCATCCGCTGCCTCGCACGCATGGGACGCGCAAGCTGAAGAGGCGCGAAGTGCGCGACTGGCTGCACGGGGTGCCGGTGGCGCCGGCGTCAACGGGAAACGGACTGGAAGGAGTGCTGACTCGCTACGGAATTCGCGAGGGCACGAAGTTGAATGAGTTGGGGCTGAGTTCGCTCGAGCGGGTGCAGCTACTGATGGAGATTGAAGAGCGGACTGGCCAGCCCGTGGACGAAAGCCTATTCACGCGGGCGGCGACGCTAGCGGAGATCGCGAGTCTGCCGCCGGCGCCGGCGGAGGATGCAGCGCTCGAGTTTCCGCGGTGGGCGCGGCAAGGGTGGGCGCGGGCGATCCGCCGGGTTTGCCTACCGTCGTGGGTTCTACCGCTGGCCCGGGTTTTTCTGCATGTGCGGGCGAGCGGACTGGAACACTTGCGGGAAGTACAGGGTCCGGTGCTGTTTGCGGTGAATCATCAGAGCTATTTGGATACGGCGGCACTGCTGCTTGCGTTGCCGGGGCGGTGGCGGTACCGGGTGGCGGTAGCGATGCGGAAGGAGTTTTTCGACGCTCATTACCACCCGGACCGGTACGGCTTAGCCAAGCGCCTACGCAACTCCTTGGGTTACTACCTGGCCTGCCTGATGTTAAATGCTTTCCCTTTGCCGCAGCGGGAAGCGGGGACGAAGGATGCTCTGCGCTACATGGGAGAGCTGTTGGCCGATGGGTGGTCGATCGTGATCTTTCCGGAGGGGCGGCATGCGGATGGGGATGAGGTGGCGGCGTTTCAAGCGGGGATTGGGATGATGGCGTCGCGCCTGGGGGCGCGGGTGATCCCGGTGCGTCTGCGGGGGGTGCATCGGGTACTGCATCGCGATGCGCGGATGGCGACGCCGGGCAAAGTGGAAGTCGCCTTCGGGGCGCCGTTGGAAGTGACAGGGCAGGACTCGATAGAGATTGCGGCGAAGATTGAAGCGGCGGTCAAGAAGCTGTAGGCCTGTCCGATAAGCACCCTTAAGACAGCGCGAGGGCTGTCAACTAGGGAGGGGTGTAGGCGCAAGATGTTCGCCATTATCGGAATTGTGGTCGTAATTGGAGCCGTCATCGGGGGCTACCTGATGGAACACGGTCACCTGGAAGTGTTGTTTCAGCCGGCGGAGCTGGTGATTATCGGAGGTGCGGCACTCGGGACGCTCCTGATCGCCAACCCCCTGTCCACGATTATTGCAATCATTCACGGGTTGTTGGGGGTGATGAAGGGGAGCCCGCACACGAAGAAGTCCTACCTGGACTCGCTGAAGATGTTGAACGACATCTTTTCGTATGCGCGGAAGAACGGGATGAACAAGCTGGAGGCGGACGTGGATGATCCGGCCAAGAGCCAGTTGTTTTCAAAGTATCCGATGCTGCTGAAGAATCATCATGCGCTGCACTTTATCTGCGATTCTCTGCGGACGGCAATCTCGGGGGGCGTAAGCCACTTTGAGCTGGATCAGGTGATGGAGAGCGATATGGAAGTGCACCATCACGAGGCGAACGAGCCGGTCCACGCGCTGCAGCAGGTCTCCGATGCGTTGCCGGGCTTGGGGATCGTGGCCGCGGTGTTGGGCGTGGTGATCACGATGGGCTCCATCGGCGGACCGCCGGCGGAGATCGGGCACAAGGTAGGAGCGGCGCTGGTAGGCACGTTCCTGGGCATTTTGCTCTGCTACGGCTTTCTGGGTCCGCTGGCGACGAATATGCAAAAGATCAACGACGCGGAGAACGAATTCCTGAAGTTTCTGCGGGCCGGGGTGATGGCCTTTATCAAAGGTGCGGCGCCGATCCTGGCGGTGGAGTTCGCGCGACGGCAGATTCCGGGTCATGTGCGGCCGTCGTTCAAGGAGATGGAAGGCGCCTGCCGTGGCGGAGGCGGTGACAAGTAAGCCATGGCGGACCCGAATAATCAGGCCATTATCGTCATCAAGAAGAAGGTGATGGGCGGCGGCCACCATGGCGGCGCGTGGAAGGTCGCTTACGCCGACTTCGTGACGGCGATGATGGCGTTCTTTATGGTGATGTGGCTGGTGAGTTCGTCGGAGGAAGTGAAGCAATCGGTAGCGGGCTACTTCAATGACCCTTCGGGAAGCGGCAAAGAGTCGGGGAGCGGGATGTCCGGGGCGGGTCAATCGATCACGATGGACCAGAACAACATGGACCAGTTGAAGGACAAACTGGAACAGGCGATGAAGGAGATGCCGGAGTTCGAGGAACTGAAGGATCAGGTGAAGATGACCGTGACCGGCGAAGGGTTGCGTGTCGAACTGATGGAGACCGAGAAGGGAATGTTCTTCGATAGCGGTTCCCCGGATCCCAGCAAGAACGGCCAGGACGTGTTGGCCAAGCTTGCGGAACAACTAAGCAAGATGCAGAACACGATTCTGATTGAGGGCCATACGGACTCGCGGCCGGTAAAGGGCAGGGGGGGCTACTCGAACTGGGAGCTTTCGGGCGATCGCGCGAACGCGGCGCGTCGCTTTATGCAGGACAACGGATTGCGGCCGGATCAGGTGAAGCAGGTGCGCGGTTTTGCGGATCAGGCGCTGATGACAAAGGACGATCCGGGTGCGGCGAACAATCGGCGGGTGTCGATCATCGTGCAGTACAACCGTCCGAAGCCGAAACCGGAAGAGTCAAAGGATGCCAAGGACGGACATGGGAAGCCGGCGGAGCATGGCAAGCCCGCTGAAGCTGAGCACGGTAAAGCCGCAGAAAACGGTAAGGACAACAAGTCCAACAGTAAGGATGATAATCACGGCAAAACGGTAGGGGCAGCACCAAACAAGGCTCTTGAAGCGACTGTGAAGAATAGTGCGAAAAAGGACGAAGCTAAGCCGACGGCACTGGCCAAGAAGGAAGCAGCGAAGCCAGAGCCTCCAGTGAAGGCAGAAGTTAAACCCTCAGCGGCCGGGCCGGAAGTGTCTGCGGAGAAGCCCAAGAAGAAGCGTCGACGGAAAAAAGCAGAAGCAGCAGCAGGCGGCCATTAGGCGGTGGGCTAAGCGCTGTGCCGAATCTGGGTGACCGGCAAGAGTTGATTGGTGCGTTCGTTCAACATCCGCATCATCTCCTTCTCATTGCGCTGCAGGTCACCAAGCGTCATGCGGTTCAATACATGCTCAATCATCGATTGCAGTGTCTGCCAAATCGGTCGTAAACTGCAGTCGCTGTTATGCGTGCAAGCATCCTGCAGGCCGGAATGACGATCGCAGAAGGAAGGTCCGTACAGTCGCCCACCGAGTAGCTCCAGGACGGAACCCACAGTGATTTGTTCGGAGGTTCGCGAAAGCGTATAGCCCCCGGACTGGCCCCGCACACTCGCCACAAATCCACCCATCCGCAACAAACGCATCAACTTGGCAACGTTCGGGATCGAAAGGCCTTCGGCGCGGCTAATCTCGGGTATACTGAGGCTGGCCCCTTCACCCTGACGCGCCATGTGGAGTAGGCAACGGAGCCCGTACTCCTCCTGAGCACTCAATTTCATGTCGTGATTGTAATAGATGCTCCAGTGATCTGGGTATCATTTAAAAAACTTAATTTAAGCCACGTCGAAACAATCGAGTTCTTTTCCAACTGAGTTAGCTGATGTCTTTCCAAATCCGTTCTTACCGAGAACTTCAGGTGCACCCCGCGCTGCCGGCGTCCCTGAAGAGACTTCCTGAACTGGCTCACAATCTGTTGTGGAGCTGGGATCATCATTTGCGGATGGTGTTCCGCCGTTTAGATCCGGTGGCCTGGCGGGCCAGCCATAACCCGGTGCTGATGCTGAGCAGCTTACCGCAGGAAACCATCGCTCGCGCCGCGGCCGATCCACGTTATATGGCGGTCTATGAGCGGGCCTGTGAACGCTTCGACCTTTACATGAAGCGTGCGCCGATGGACCTGAAACAGCCGGGCGACGAGAACATGGTGATCGCCTACTTCTCCATGGAGTACGGCTTGACGGATTGCCTGCCAGTTTACTCCGGCGGGTTAGGCGTGCTTTCGGGCGACCACATGAAGGGTTCGAGCGATGCCGGCCTGCCGTTGATCGGCGTCGGCCTGGCCTACCAGAAGGGCTATCATCAGCAGTCGTTGAACCCCGATGGCTGGCAGCAGGAACTCTACCCGGTAAACGACTTCCACCTGATGCCCTGCCGTCCGGTGGTGGATGCGGACGGTAAAGAGGTCCGGGTGCAGGTGAATCTGCCGTTCGCGACGATCACCATCAAGTTGTGGCAGGTGGAGAGCGGGCGCAACAAGCTGTACCTGCTGGATACGAACATTCCCGAGAACCCGACCGAGGAGATCCGGAACATCACCGAGAATCTCTACGGCGGTGACCATGGCACGCGAATCAAGCAGGAGATCGTGCTGGGCATTGGCGGGTTGCGGGCGCTAAAAACGATGGGCTACCGCCCGACGGTGTTCCACATGAACGAGGGTCACGCCGCGTTCCTGGCGCTGGAGCGCATCCGGGATCTGATGGATGAGCACAAGCTCAGCTTTGCCGAGGCTCTGGAAGCGACGCGCGAAAGCAATATCTTCACGACGCACACGTCGGTGCCGGCCGGTATCGATCTGTTCGACGGATCGCTGGTTTGGGATCACCTGAGCCGCTTCTGCAACGAAGGTAGCATTTCGCCCGCCCAACTGTTCAGCTTGGGCCGGCGCAACGGTGACGACGTCAACGAGAAGTTTTCAATGGCCATCTGCGCGATGAACTGCTCGGCTTTCCGCAACGCGGTGGCGTTGCTGCACGGAGTGGTGTCGCGCGAGATGTGGGGCGGCCTGTGGCCGAACTTGCCTACTGACGAAGTGCCGATCACCGCGGTGACCAACGGTACGCATCTGCCGTCGATGTTGAACGGCGATCTGGCCACGGTATTCGATAGCTATTTGCAGCCCGATTGGCGGGACCGTCATCAAGAGCCGGGCATTTGGGCCCAGGTGGATGAGATTCCGTGTACTGAAATCTGGGAAGCGCACCGGAAGCGCAAAAAGCAGTTGTCGCAGTTTGTCCGCGAACGTGCAGCGGTAACCGCGCGCAAACGCCATGCCTCGGCCTCGGAAATTCGCCGTATTGAAGAGGGCTTCGATCCGGAAGTGTTCACGATCGGCTTCGCTCGGCGTTTTGCGACCTACAAGCGCGCGACACTGCTATTCCGCGATCCGGACCGCCTCAAGCGCATTCTGTTGAATGCCGAGCGGCCGGTGCAAATCGTGATTGCCGGCAAGGCCCATCCGAAGGATGTTCCCGGCAAGACGTTTATCCGGGAGATTGCGCTGCTATCGCGCGATCCCGAACTGCGCAATCGTTTGGTGTTCCTCGAGAATTACGGCCTGCGGATCGCCAAAGAGATGGTGCAGGGCGTCGACCTCTGGTTGAACACTCCGCGCCGGGGCGAAGAGGCCTGTGGTACTTCCGGCATGAAAGCGGCGTTAAACGGCGTGCTGAACCTCAGCATCCTGGACGGTTGGTACGACGAAGCCTATGAAGATTCGGGCGGCTGGGCGATCGGTGGCCGGGAGCCCTACAGTGAGGATCAGGACGACCTGCACGCGCTCGACATCTATTCGGCGCTGGAGAACGACATTCTGCCGCTTTACTATCGGCGCAATGACGACGGCGTCCCGGAGGGCTGGGTGGACCGGATGAAAACGTGTCTCACCAACATGAGCCCACGCTTCAACGCCCAGCGCATGCTGGAGGACTACACGACCAAGCTCTATCGTCCCGCGCACGCTTCGTTCGAACAGATGCGCAGCGGCGGGTTTACGCTGGCCCGGGATCGGGCCAAGTGGGAAGACAAGATCCAGGGCGTCTGGGATCGGGTGCAGATCCGAGAGGCCGGTTTGACGACTTCACAGGCGGAGTTGACGGCGGGCGAATCCGTGACAGCGCGCGCGGTGGTGGACCTGGCCGGTTTGGCGGCGAACGACGTGCGGGTGGAAGTCGTTGTGGGCCGCATCGCCTCCGACGGCCAGCTGGAAAACACGCGGGTCTCACTGTTGAAACCAGCCGAAACAAAAGACGGACTCCACGTTTTCAGCCTGCAACTGGTACCGGAACAGATGGGCCGGTTGGGTTATGCGTTCCGAGTTAGTCCCAACCATACCGAAGATCCATTGCGGCGGCCGTGCCAAGGCCGTATGAAATGGAGTTAGGGAATTTAGTTCGCTAAAGTTCGCGCTGGATTTGTCCGAAGGAACATGATATAAGGGTGAAGTCCTGAGTTCAGTTCTGGCCGATCCAGTGCGAACCTCTCACGAACCAAACCCCCCTAGCGTTTCCGGGAACCGAGCTGTTCTTTGAGACTCGCGGTCAGTGAGTAAAGTTGGTACATCCGATGGACGGTGTGCGCAGGCACATTGACTCATCGGTCAAACACGAATGGACAAGTAACGGGCGAATCTAGACCATCTTCCAGTCCCCAAAAACACGTTAGACCTCAAACGACCCTACCATTGGGCTGGACATCCGCAAGGGAGCATCTTTCATGGATGACGACCGCAAATACCGCCAAAACGGCTACCAGGACCGCGGCTTTGACCGTGGTGGCGATCGTGGTTTCGACCGCGAACGTCCGAAGCCGCAAGGCCCCCGCCCTTCCATCGATATCACCGGGCCGCGCTTGCCGCGCATGGTGCAAACGGTAACCGCTTCGCGCTGTTACAACTGCGCCACGACACTGCCTTCCGATATCGATTTCACCGGCAATTGTCCAAAGTGTAACGCTGCCTTGCATTGCTGCAAACAGTGCGCGCACTTCGAGCCCTCCACGCGCTTCCAGTGCTTGAAGCCGATTCCGGAACGCATCGCGTACAAGGACCGTGCCAATCTGTGCCAACTGTTCTCACCGCAGGTGACCGTGGCGCGCGATGCGGCGCGTGAATCGGCGAGCACTTCCATGCGCGCTCCGATTCTTCCGAACGGACCGGCACCCAAGAGTGCAAGCGATGCCCGGGCGGCCTTCGACAATCTGTTTAAGAAGTAACCGGCAGTTCTCGCGCTAACTCGAGCGCGCCCCACAGCACACTGTCGTCGCCTAGTCCTGCTGGTACTACGTCGACGCGGGCTCGGGACCAACTCGTGATTTGCCGGCCTAATTCCTCGCGCAGCGGCACAAAGAGTAAGTCTCCGGCTTTGCTGATGCCGCCGCCAATCACGATGCGGGCCGGATTGAGTAACATTAGCGCCGCTTTCAATCCTAGCGAGAGGTCGATGACATAGCGTTCGACGAAGCGTGGATCCTGAACTAACTCTTTCGCGGAACGGCCGTGGTCTCGCTCAAGCCAAAGTCCGCAGCACATCCGTTCGAAGCAACCGCGCGCGCCACAGAGGCACACCGGGCCATCGGGCCGGATGGTGAGGTGGCCGATCTCGCCGCCATAGCTGTCGGCCCCGCGATGTACGCCGTGTTCGGTAAGAATGCCACCGCCGATGCCGGTGGAGAGCGTCATGTAGAACAGCGGAAGCGCGCCTTGGCCGGCACCATGGCGACCTTCTCCCAAAGCGCCGACGTTCGCGTCGTTGTCCATGATGACGGGAATGCCGAGCTCATGTTTCAGGAAGAGCGGCAGTGCATAGTCGCTCCAGCCGCCGACGTGCGTGGAGAGGGCAATGCGTTGGTCGTTGAAGATGACAGGGCCACCGAAGCCGACGCCGCAGATCTGGAAACCAGGATCGGACTGCCATTCGCGCGCGAGGGTGACGATGCGGTTCAGCATCCAGTCTCGTCCACCAGATCGATCGGTGGGTTCTGAGATACGGCGGATCATCTGGCCGCCGGAAAAGACGGCCATGGAAAACTTCGTTCCGCCGACATCAATGGCGAGTGTATTCAAGAGAGCACCTCGGCCGGTGTGGCCGTCCCAGTACCCTTCTTCATCACCGTGATCGAGGCGACGCGATGGCCAAAGGCGATCGCCTCTTCGGGCGTAGCGCCAGCCGCGATGGCCATTGCCGATCCAGCAGAAAAGCTATCTCCCGCGCCGCAAATATCCACCGGGTTCTGGACCTTTGTTGTGGGCACCCACTGTTCACCCTCGGGCCGGACGATCATGACGCCGTCGCCGCCGTGGGTTACCCAGAGCATGGGCGCCTCAGTCAACTCGCGCAGACGGCTGAAGGCGCGCTTGTCGTCAAACAGGCGTTGGCAGACGGTTTCGGCCTCTTCCTGATTCGGCTTCAGTAACACGCCGCGAAAGCCGTCTAAGTGGGCGCGCGAATCCACGAAGTAGAACTGCTTGGTGGCTAAGCGGGTAAGTTCCTGGCGGATGGTGGGCGTAATTAGGCCGCCGGTTTCATGCTCGGCCTGGTCACAAACGAAAACAACATCGAAGCGACCGGCCCATTCGCGTAACTGCTCCAGGATATGCGCCTCGACGGGGGCCGGCGTCGGTTCAACGGAGACGAAGTCGACGCGCGGTAAGTCCTCAATGCCGGTGTGCCCATTGATCAATTTTGTATAAGTGAAGGTGGGATAGCCTGCATGGGTCAGGAGTAACTCGGAAGAGATTCGGCGCCGGGAAAGCGCCCGCTTCAGTTCGTAGCCGAAACCATCGTCACCCACCAGGCCAAGAACGCTAACGGTGCCGACGCCCAGGTCGGCTAAGTTATTCGCGACGGTGCCCGCGGCGCCGGGAGTTACTTCGGTGTGGACGACAGCGACGCGGGGGATGCCCGTTTCGCGCGACGCCTCCGATAACTCGGGCAGGTAAGTGCACCAACGGTCGAGGCAGACGTCGCCCACGATCAGCGCGGAGAGCGAGGGTAACCGATCCAGGATCTCGCGAGGCGTCATCCGCGTAAGTGCCTCCAAAGCGCGGGAAGGGTGGCGCGATGGCCGCCGCAGAAGTATTCGCTCTGGCCGCCGTCGGCGACGGTACGCACCAGGATGGTTTTGTGCGGGCGGAAGTAGTAGCCGGGGTCGGTCTTGGGGAGTTCGGCGCGCCAGTCACCGGCGATCGGCACGAGGTCAAAAACCACCGAGAGGAAATCACGAATCGTGCGGCCCTCCTGGGCGGCGACGTTCCGAGCCATGGCAAGGGCCTTCAGGTAGACCTCCGGCGCCATGATGGCCGAGCCAAAGCTCAGCATGACGCCACCCTCCAGGCGTTCCATTGTCTTCGCGAAGATCAGGAAGTCGCGATAGGAAGCGGCACCGGTGGCGGCACCGTCGCAGTTGGGATGCTCATGCAGAATGTCGTAGCCGATGCCGACGTGCACGGTCACGGGGACGCCGGCCCGATAGGCGGCGGCCAGCACGGAGAGATCGCGGTGCGGGAAGTCGCTTTCCGCGATGCGGCGCCCGACATTCTCGCCCAGGCCCAAGCCGAGTTGGGCCGCCTCGGCGATCCAGTCGTTGAGTTCGCCAGTTTCCTGCCACAGGCCGAACTCGCCGGTACGAATGTAGCGGGCGACACTTTCGGTGGTGGCGCCGATGCGCGCGAGTTCGTAGTCATGAATGGCTCCGGCTCCGTTCATGGCGACCTGGTCGATCCAGCCGTTCTGGATCAGGTCGATCAGATGGCGGCTGACACCCGCGCGCAAAAGATGAGCGCCCATCATCAGAATGCGGGCGGAACCCTGCTGCTTGGCTTGGCGAAGGCGATTGGCGACGGTGGCGAGGCGCGCATCCCCGTATTCCGGGGTTGGATCGTCGAGCGAAAGCCAGTTGGTGAGCTTCAGGTCATGCGCGCGATCACCAAGCGGCTGCACCCGCAGACGAGTGCGGTCAAAAATCGGATACTTGCTGGTCACGCTCTACGCCCCAAACAGTTTCGGCAGCCACGACTCTGAGCCTCGGAAGTTGGGCAACATGAAGTCGGCGCCAACGCCGGCCAGGCGATTGCGCTTCCAGGTATCCACCTTCAGACATTCCGGTTCGTCGCTGGCGATACCCACCGCGACGCCGCCGGCCTGCTTCACAACGTCGATCTCGACATAGCCGTCGCCGAAAGCCAGAAGCTCCTCGCCTTGATAGCCTGCCTGTTCGACGAGCCGCTTGACCAGCATGCCCTTCGAAAAGGACGCCATATCGTCCGAGGCGCCGTAGATGCCGCCGTCAAAGTAGCGCGTGAGGTCAAGGAGATCAGCCTCGCGGCGGACGTCCACTTCGTCGGTGCCGCTGGCCAGGTAAAGCTTGAGGCCGCGAGCCTTCAAGGCGTCGAGCACTTCCCGGGAGCCAGGCACCAGATACTTCTCCGGGGAGGCGCCATCCTGCAATTCCCTAACACGATCCTTGATGACGTCCCACAGTCGTCGCAGGTACTCGTGTTTATAGTCGAGGGCGGTGAGCGGTGTGCCGCCGCGCTTCTCGATCTCCGTGGCGAACTGGATCATCTGGTAGATGGTCTCTTTGCCCGTTAACTGGCCGACGTACTCCTCGACGAGGCGCGTGAGTTCCTCGTCGCTTTCGCCGGAGCCGAGGTCGCGTAACCCTTCCACCATCATGGGAACCATCACATGCACCCAGCCGGAACGCACCAGCGAAACGGTGCCATCGAAATCGAATATCGCCACCTTGGCTTGGCGTGCGGAGACGCCTGTCTTGAGAACTTCTATCATGTGCCCTCACATTGTCCCATGGGCGAATCCACAACAACGAAAAGCGCCCGCTCTGTGAAACGGGCGCCGCTTTCGTTCTGTCTTTTACTCTGTCGGATGTTCTATCTACAGGTCTCTGGCTCGTTAGGCGTCTTTCCTCCGCTCATGAATTCCCTGTCAATAGGGAAGGCGAAAGCGAGGCCGATAACGGGTCAAAAAACTTTAGCGGAAGCTTGCGGGTTGGCGGTGGGGTCGGCGGCAACTTGCGGCGGGGGCGTCTGATAGTTCGAATACTTCACGGCCATCTCCACACGGCCCACCACGCGGGCATCGATGGAGCTGTTCCAAGTGGAGAGATACGCCCTGCCCTCCCGAATTTCGTAGGTGCGGGTAAACTCCGTCTTCTTGAAGAAAACTGAAGGATTCTTCACCAAACGGCCGGACTCCCGGAGGGGCAAACCAGTCTCGGCATCGAGCCACAGATCTCCCTTAAACAGGCCGACGCGCTTGGCGCGGGGATTGAGCTGGAAAATGTAAGCGACTTTGCCGCCCTGCTCCAGCCGGCCCTTGTAGGTGAACTTATAGTTTGCGGGCGACAGCGAGATATCGCCGGTGTGCGAACGCGCTTCCGTCTCGGCCGTCAGGTATCGGGCAATCACATCGCGTTTCACCTGATCGTCGCCGGTGAAAGAGAGCTTCTGGTACGTGATGCGACCGATCTTCGAGATCAGGCGCAGGGCGGTCATCTTGCTGGATTTCTTCCACTTGGGGACGGTGGCTTCAATTTCGCAATCCATCGCGACATTTACCAAGGGGATACGCGCCTTCTCCTGCTCCCAGTAACGCTCCAACAGGTCCCGCGCCGGATCCGGCTTGTCAGGGGCAGCAAAAGGTTGGGCGTGAAGGGAGGAAGCAAGGCCAAATATGGCTAGACTCAGGCCGCGGAGAAAACTTCCCATCAGGATAATCGCTATTGTAACCGTTCCATGTCTAATCGACCAAACAGGCCGCGCTGGTTAGCCAGTTCGCCAGAAAAATTGACATTGCGGCTTACAGCAAGCGGCGCTGATTCTTCGACAGCTTGAGTGAGAGCCGTTCACGGCGGCGTTCGAGCGTCGGCGAGACGGATTTTGCCTTCTGCGCGGCATCGGTGAACTCGAGGGCCATGGCGAAGTTCTTCTCGCGATGCTCGTAGTGGATGGCCAACTCCTCCAGCGCCAAGGCGCGGAAGGGGTTGTCGGATTGGGCCAGGTTGGCGAAGCCGCCGGGGCCTCGGCCGAGCTTCTTCTCCGTCACTGCGATCTCCCAAAGGGTCTTAAACATCAGGTCATCGGGGATGGGGTAGTCGACGCCGCGGCGCATGAGACCCAGTCCTTCGTCGAAGCGCTCCGCAGCCAGCAGCCAACGGCCCAGGCCGATCAACTCCTGGCCGGAGGTAAACTCCATTTCGTGCGGCTCGTGGAAGGCGCGCGGAACGATCGCCGTCAGGCAAGCCAGGGAAACGATATCGAGGCGGTTGTGTTCCAACACCGGCTCCAGCAGCGCCGGGCGCGGACGCTTGATGAAGTCGTAGTAAAGCTGCGGGATCATCTCGCCGGGGACGTCGCCGACACGGGTATAGCCCAGAACGCGGTGTTCGAGCTCAACCAGCCGGCAACTTTCGAAGCGAAGCTTCCATAGCCGCCGGGCGCCGTGGAGTAGATCGACGTGCTCCAGCCGCGCGAGTGGGTGCGGGGCGCGAGTCATGCGATAGCGCGTCTCCAGCAGCGGCGCGTCGAAGCTCTTACCGTTGTAGGTCACCAGCACATCGAACTGGCTCAGGTGGGCGGAGAGCGCTGCCAGTTGGCTGGCTTCTTCGCCAAAATCGCGCATGAAGAACTGGCGCACCGCGAAGCCATCGGGGGTGATGCGGCCGACACCGACCAGGAAGGCAACGGTGCCGGTGCCGCCGGCGAGCCCCGTGGTCTCGGTATCGAGGAAGGCCCAGCGCTCCGGTGGCACATCGGCAATGGCCCCGCCGGAGATGGCGTTTAGCAGGTGCCCAGGCAACCGCGAGAGATGCGCCGTATCGACGTTGCCATGCTGGGTGTAATGCTGCTCCACTTCCCAATGCTGGCCGTGAGCGGTGGTGGCGAGTTCGCCGGGCAGCTCACGAACGGGGGGCGCGGCCGGCGCAAACTTCCGGTCGATGCGCGTTATGCGCTTGCGCAGCAGCGAGAGCTGAGACTGGAAGTTGGTGGTGGCCATTTCGCCCGTTGTTCGCCACTAGTGTAGCGCGCAGTTAGAGGGCTTCGTCGGCGTGATACGAACTGCGTACCAGTGGACCCGCTTCCACGTGCTGAAAGCCGAGCGAATAGCCGAAGTCGCGCAACTCGGCGAACTCGTTCGTGGGCACATAGCGAATGATGGGCAGGTGCTTGGGCGACGGCCGCAGATACTGGCCCAGAGTGACAATGTCGACTTTGGCCGCTCGCAGTTGGCGCATCGTCTCGCGGACCTCGGCGTTGGTCTCGCCCAGGCCCAGCATCAGGCCGCTCTTGGCCGGAATCTCAGGATGGCTGGTTTTGGCATAGTGCAGCACATCGAGCGAACGCTCAAAGCGGGCGCCCAAGCGGACCTGCCGGTAGAGGCGGGGCACGGTTTCCGTGTTGTGGTTGAAGCAGTCCGGGGCGGCATCGAGGACGATGTCGATGGCGGAGTGCGAGCCTTGAAAGTCGGGCGTCAGCACTTCGACTTTGCAGCCGGGGATGCGTTCTCGAATGGCACGAATCACCGCGGCAAAGAGGTCAGCGCCGCCGTCTTTACGGTCGTCGCGATTGACGGAGGTGATGACGGCATAGCTGAGCCCCATGGCCTCCACGGCCTCGGCCACGCGGCGAGGCTCGTCGTAGTCCACCTCAAGCGGCTCGCCCTTCTGCACCGCGCAGAAGCCGCAGCGGCGCGTACAGACGTTGCCCAGGATCATGAAGGTGGCCGTGCGGCGGTTCCAGCAGTCGCCGATATTGGGGCAGGCGGCGCTTTCGCACACCGTGTGCAGCTTCAGCCGGCTGACCAGATCTTTGAGGTCGCGATAGTTGTCACCCACCGGGGCGGGAGCGCGGAGCCACTCCGGACGCTTCGGTTTGGCGGGTTCAATGTTAACGAGCACTCCTTTCAGCATAAGGGATGCTCTACTGTGAAGTATCTACCTCTCGTGCGCTACCTCATTCTGAGTGACATCCATGCCAACTGGCACGCCCTCGAAGCGGTGCTGGCTGACGCTGCCGGCCAGTTCGACAGCATCCTCTGCCTGGGGGACTTTGTCGGCTACGGGGCCGCGCCGAATGAGGTGGTCAACTGGGCGCGGGAGAAGGTGGCCTGGAACATCCGCGGCAATCACGACCGCGTGGCCTGCGGCCTCTCCAGCCTGGAATGGTTTAACGACTACGCCCAGGCCGCGGCCATCTGGACCACGGAGAATCTGACGGCGGAGAACCGCCTCTGGCTGCGCGGACTGCCGCGCGGGCCGTTTCCGCTGGAAAATTTTGCCCTGATCCATGGCGCGCCCCTTGATGAGGACGAATACCTCACCAGCGCAGCCGCCGCTCGCGACGCCCTCGATTATCTGGAGCCGGCGCTCGGCTTCTTCGGCCATACCCATGTGCAAGGCGGCTTTGCGTTGCGCCGGCATCGTGTCCAGACCATTTCGAGGGTGGCCACAAGCGCAACGTCAACGGTCTTCGAATGGGATCCCGAGACACGTTGCCTGATCAACCCCGGCAGCGTCGGCCAGCCGCGCGATCAGGATCCGCGAGCGGCCTACGCTTTCTACGAGAGCGGGGCGAACTGGGTGGAGTATCGCCGCGTGGAATACGATGTCGCCGGCGCGCAAAGCGACATTCTGGCGGCGGGCCTGCCGCCCTTGCTGGCGAACCGCCTCGCCCTAGGTCGTTGACGAATATCGTCATCACGACTATCATCAAAGAGTGTCCGGCAAGCGTCTGCTCGAGTCCGATGCGTGGGTAAGGCTGCAACGGGCGGCAGACCGGATGATGAATCTGCTTCACCAGACGCTGAAGCCGTATGGTGTGTCGCCCACGCAGTACAACGCCCTGCGGATTCTGCGTGGCGCCGGCCCGGATGGACTGCCCTGCGGCGAAGTTGCCGCCCGAATGATCAACCAGGACCCCGACGTCACGCGCCTGTTTGACCGCATGGAGAAGCCCGGCTGGATCGTTCGCGAACGCAGCCGCACCGATCGCCGGGTGCAACTGGCGCGCATCACCAACGAGGGTCTGCGAGTGCTCGAGTCACTGGAAGAAACCATCCAACGATACCATCGCGAAACGATGGGGCACCTCACCCAGACGGAGTTGCAGCAGTTGAGCCGCCTGCTGGAACGGCTGTGTGAATCCAAGTAAGGGCTCGCGCATCTATTAGTCGTGATAACGAATAACGGAATCACAATGGGAAAGGAAACTTCGATGATTGAGATTCGTCCTTCGGCGGAACGCGGCACCTTCAAGAACGCCTGGCTGGATGCGAAGTACAGCTTCAGCTTCAACAACTACTACGATCCGCGCCGGATGGGCTTCCGCGCCCTCCGGGTGATCAATGAGGACCGTTTCGGCGGCGGCCAGGGCTTCGGCATGCATCCTCACGACAATATGGAGATTCTGACGTGGGTGAACTCGGGCGCCCTGGCCCATCGCGACTCCACTGGTGGCGAAGGCCAGATCGGGCCCGGCGAACTGCAAGCGATGAGCGCGGGCAGCGGCGTCTTCCACAGCGAATTCAACGCTTCGAAGACTGAGCCGGTGCACCTGTTCCAGATCTGGATCGAGCCGGATCGTGAGAACGTGAAACCCGGCTATTCGCAGAAGACCTTTGATCGCGAGGCGCGTCGCAACCGCCTGCAACTCGTCGCGTCGCCCAGCGGTGACGACGGTTCCCTAAAGATCGAGGCTGACGCGAAGATGTACGCGCTCATCCTGGACGCCGGCCAAAGCGTCACCCTTCCCGTGGCTTCCGGCCGAGCCGTTTGGGTGCAGGTCGCCGAAGGCCAACTCACGTTAAATGGCCAGCCGCTCTCGACAGGAGACGGTGCCGCCATCCAGAATGAAGGTGAGCTCACCTTCACCGCGTCAGTGAATACCGAACTGATCGCTTTCGATTTGAAGTAAACCAAGAATGAAGAACAACACCAACCGTCCCAATGGCCTGCAACCTCTGATCCATCAGCGCTGGAGCCCGCGCGCCTTTACGAGTCAGGCCATTGAGCCGGCGGTGCTTGAGCGCTTGCTCGAGGCTGCCCGTTGGGCGCCTTCCTGCTACAACGAACAGCCGTGGCGATTCGTGATCGCGCACGCCAGCGATACAGAAGGTTTTGCGGGAATTCTCAGCACTTTGGTGCCGTTCAATCAGGCCTGGGCCAAGTCGGCGGCGCTGTTGGGCATCGCTGTGGCGAAACTTGCCTTTACCAACAACGGCAAGCCCAATGATTGGGCTCGTTACGATACCGGCCAGGCCATGGCTCAACTTGCTCTGCAGGCCGAGTACGAGGGCTTGAAGGTGCACCAGATGGGCGGTTACGATCCGGAAGCCTGCCTCAAGGTGCTCGGAATTCCGGAAGGCTATGTGGCGGCCGCGGCGTTCGCGATTGGCTACGAAGGCGAACCCATGACGCTCGATCCGCAGTTCCAAACGGGCGAAGTGGCCCTCAGTGAACGTAAGCCGCTGTCGGACCTGGTCTTTCACGCCAAGTTCGGCGCCTAGCCCCAATTAGTCCTTCCCCGTACGTCCTACAGATCGATAAACGCGCCGGGCCTCATCCACGCGGGGATGGCCGCCGGGGAACACAGTCTCAAACTCCCGCAAGCCGGCTTGCGCAGATTGGCGTCCCTCTTCCAGGTGCCCCTGAGCTGCCAGCGCCTGGCCGAGAAACAGGAGCGATTCCGCCGGGCGCCAGTTTGGCTTCGGGTAAACCTTTCGAGCCATCGCATAGGCCTCGCGCAACAGACTTTCAGCCTCGGCTGGCTTCCCGTTGATCAGAAGAACGCGCGCCAGAAAGTTGGACGCGCGCGCAATCTCAAGATGCCCGGCAGGGTAAACGGCTTGGCAAATCTGTACGGCCTTCCGAGCTCCGTTTTCGGCGTCCCGCTCGCTAAGGTGGGCCTTGGTGAGCGACAGCACACTCAAGGCTGTGGCGGTTGTGCGATGCGTTTCGCCTCCCTGCCGAAGCGCAATCCGGTAGGCCTCCTCGCCAATTAACTTGGCTCGGTCCAACTCCCCTCGCAGAAAATGAACGCGTTGCAGGCCAAACAAGGGATAGACCGTATTGCCCGGGGGACCCGGCATCGCCCGCAGGATGTCCGCGGCTTCCTGAAAGTAGCGCTCCGCCGCCGGCGCATCACCTTCCTCGTCCGCGATCACCCCGATACTGTTGATGAGCGTCGCCGTAGCCAGATGCTTCGTGCCGAACGAAAGGCGCATCCCGGCCAGCGATGCTTCAAAGTGCTGGCGCGCGGTCTTCAGGTCGCCGGTCCGGTAGGCGCCTTCACCCATCAGGCTGTGCAGAAACGGGAGATCCGGACTGCCCAGCATCGTCAACGTCCGTAGCGCGCGGTTGAAATCCTCCTGGGCGCCTGTGTAGTTGCCGGCCGCCATGCGCAATCGTCCCCGAGCCGTCAGGGCACGCGCGGTCGCCGCGTCATTCTCCCCGTGCGCGCTTTCGGCGAGGGCGACGGCTCGCTCTACGTGCGGAACCGCTTCCCGATTCTGCCCCAACGCCATGTAAGTGCTCGCGATGGTGGAGCGTAGCCCGGCTTCCACTTCAGGATTGTCTTTGAATTCATCGCCGACGCTCTTGGCCGCATCGTCGATCACCTCCACGACGCGCAGGTCCCGGCCGCGACTGGCCAGCGGGGTCACCCCGCCGGAGCGGGATGCGCCCAGTAGCCGTTCAACGAACCCGGCCACCGCTTCGGCCTTCGCGCGTTCCCGCTCGGCAATTCGCGCTTGCCGCAAACTGACGCCGGTAGCGACGCCCAAGGTCAGGACGAGTACCGCGGCGGCAGCCGCGCTCCAACGGTGACGCCGAAGGAACTTCCCAGTTCTGTAGCTCCAGGTCGCATTGCGCGCTGTGACGGGCTCGCCGGCCAGATAGCGGCGCAGATCATCCGCCAGTTGGGCGACCGTGCCATAGCGCCGCGCCGGCTTTTTCTCGAGCGCCTTCAAGAGAATGCTGTCCAGATCTCCGGCCAACTCCCGGGCACGTTCGCCGTTCACCTTGCTCGGCGCGATCGGTTCGCTCTCCGCGATCACGCGCAGGTGGACGGGTTCGTCCACGTAGGGCCACCGTCCCGTCAGCAATTCGTACAGCACCACGCCCAAAGCATAGACATCGCTGCGCGTGGTGCCGGAAAGGCCGTCCACCTGTTCCGGGCTGGCATAGCGGAGCGTCATCATCGGCAGCGCAGTCTGGGTAGCTCCGCTCTGCTCCGAAGTTTCGGTGAGCCGGGCGGTGCCGAAGTCCAGCAGCATCGGCTCGCCTTCCGCGGTCACCAGAATGTTCGCCGGCTTCAAATCGCGATGCACCACCAAATGCTCATGCGCATACTGCACGGCGGCGCAAACTTTCAGGAAAAGCCGGATCCGTTCCGCCGTGTCCAGTTCGTTCGTCGCGCACCACTCGTCCAGCGGAACGCCCTCGACGTACTGCATCACCAGGTAGGGCGCTCCGCCGTCCGTCAGCCCACCGTCCAACAGACGCGCAATGTTGGCGTGTTCCAGCCGCGCCAGAATCTGGCGTTCCTCGATGAATCGCCGGGCGAAGAACTCCGACTGAAATGAGACGCGCGCCAGCTTCAGCGCTACCAACTGCTCCAGTTGTGGATCGCTGCGGCGGGCGAGCCACACTTCCCCCATGCCACCCTGGCCAAGCTCACGGAGAATCCGATAGGCCCCAATCTGGTGGCCTGCCAGTGATTGCGGGCTAGCCGATGACGGCAACGAATCGAGAGGCCCCGACCCTTCTTCCAGAAAACGCAGCAGAGACTCCACCTCGTCGCGCAGATCAGGCCGTGCCCGGTACAAAGCCTCACGCTCAGCGGGGGCCGTGTCGGCCGCGATCGCGGCTAAATCGCTAATTTCCTTCCAGCGAAGCGCGTCCATGGATATCCTGCTCCAGTTCGCGATGCAGCCACATGCGCGCCACAGACCAATGGCGCTTCACCGTCGTGCGCGAGACCTGCATCAAGTCCGCGATCTCTTCGAGGTCGAGGCCACCAAAATATCGCATTTCGACGATCCGGCTGCGTTCCGGGTCAATTTCAGCGAAGCGCTTCAGGGCATCGTCCACGGCCAAGACGGTTCGGCTGGTTTCTGCTGGCTGGTCGAGCGCCTCTTCCACCGGCACGTGGGCAGCGCCGGCGCCGCGCTTTCCGGCCAGGCGCTGCCGCGCATGGTCCACCAGAATCCGCCGCATCATCTTCGATGCCACCCCGAAAAACTGCTCCCGGTCTCGCCATTGGGCCCGTTTCTGGTCCACAAGCTTGAGATAGAGTTCATGCACGAGTGCAGTGGGCTGCAGGATAAGATCCGTTGGCTCCTGCCGGAGCGATCCGTCAGCCAGCCTTCGCAGTTCGTCGTAGACGATCGGCACCAGCCGCTCAAAAGCCTGCTGATCTCCACTTGACCAGTGCTGCAACAGTCCGGTTACATCGTGGTTCGTCATCGCGCCTTGAAGTCCCCATCTTATCCGAGCGCGCCGGAAAAAATCGTGGTCCATCCCGCGCCAAGTTTCCGCGGAACAGATATGAGGAAACATTTACTTTTCGTTGCCGCCAGGATTCTGGCGATGGCTCTTCCCTTGGCTGCCTCGCAGACGGCGTGGGTGTCTGGGGACTCCTTCACGCTTTCCTCCAACGCGAATGGGACGAACGGCGCCTCGCCGAACATGCAAGTGGGGGGCGGCGGCCGCGCGCTCATCCAGTTCAGACTTCCCGCCACCCCCGCTGGCGCCACGTTCCTTCGCGCGACGCTCGTCGTTTACGTGAACCGCGTGACGCAGGCAGGCACCTTCGAAGTGGCACCCGTGCGGGCGCGGTGGACGGAGGAAGCCGTGACGGACGCCACCTTCCCCACTCTGGCGAGCCCCACCGCCATACGCGTCGCGGTCTCTTCCGCCTCGGAGTACCTCACCGTGGACGTCACCGCTGCTGTCCGCGACTGGCTGGGCGGCTCGGCTAACCAGGGTCTGGCCCTCACTGCTGCCGACGCCCGCACCCAATTTGTCATCGACAGCAAAGAGAATACCGCCACCAGCCAAGCCCCCCGGATCGAACTCCACTACTCCGGACCCGCTGGCCCAGCTGGACCCGCCGGCCCGCAAGGACCCCCAGGCCCCGCCGGCCCTGCCGGGCCAGCAGGCTCTTCCGGGGCCACCGGCGGTTCGCGCCGCGAAGATGGCGCACCCGCCGCCCTCACATCCCAGGCGCTTTTCCGGCGCTGGGGAGAAGCGCGCTCCATCCTGGCGGCTGTGCCCGTCACCGCCGAACCGAACGAGACCAATCTCCACATCCTTCCACCGGACCCGGTCGGACTGGAAAGCGACGGCGAATCGATTCTGCTCCTGTCCGTTGGCAGGCTCATTCGCGTACGGCGAAACAACCCGGGAATCGCCTCCAACTTGGCCCTCGATACGGCCAATCCTCAGTTTCCGCCCACTCAAGTCACTCCGGGCCGAGTACTGGTCCACACCGGAGGCGCACTTTGGCGCGCCGCCGAATCGCTTTTCCGCATCAACCCCGAGTACCTGGCCGACCAGAGTGGCTTTCCGTTGCCCTTCAACGCGCGCCGCATTGCTTTCGACGGCAAATTCTTCTGGGTCGCCGGTTCGAATCGCCTCGCGAAGATCTCCTCCTCCGGCGAGATTCTCCTCGACCTCAACCCCGCCGGCTCGCTGGGCGACGTCGCCTGGGATGGCTCCTCCATCTGGCTTGCCCGCCAGGACGCCGGAACTCTGCTCAAACTGAATCCGGCCACCGGTGCCGTCGATGGCGAGATCCAGGTTTGTACTCCAAGCTCGCCGATCCCTTCGCTGGTCTTCGATGGCGAATCCGTCTGGGCCGCCTGCGCGGATGACGGTAAGGTGGTGCGGGTGAGGCCGGAGGTTGTGGGTGTCAGGACCGACCTGGTTACGCTCACCGCCACCACCGGCGGCCGGCCCGTCCATCTGGAGTTCGACGGAATTACCGTTTGGGCGGCTAACCAGGCCACGGGAGCCTTTCAGCAGCTCAACGGAAAGGGACAGGTCGCCCAATCGGTACTCTACCCCGGCGCCGCCCAAGCCCTGCTCGTCCGCTTCGACGGCCAATTCCTCTGGGGCGTGGTGCGCGACGAGTTCACCCGCACGGTGCTGGTGAAGTTCTAAGCCGGCTAGAAGTCCTTATCGTCGCGGGAACTGCCCACCATCTCCTTGCGCAGCTTCACGTACTCATCGAACTTGCGGTTCTGTTCCGGAGTCAGCAGCCGGCGGATCTGCTCGTCCTCGCTCACGCGTATCAGCCGCAGTTCCTCGTGCAGCTTCGCCGTCACCTGCTCTTGTATCGCCACCAGTTGGCTGTCATTGGCGATCCGCGCACGCCGCAGCATCCGCAATTCCCGGTTTCGCTCCTGCCGCTTGGCGGCGAACTTCGGACGGTGGCTCGCCTGAATCGTTCTCCTGACTTTCTCGATGGTCCAAACGGACCGTCAAAAGTAGGGGTGCGTTTGGCCCTCGATTTCGCTCAAGCAAAACGAAAAACTAGCAATTGCCCGCTCGTCCTCGCCGGAAGTTCGGCCCTGCTTCTGGACACCTGCGCGATTGCGCTGCTGCAGGCTGGTCGGCGCAGTTGCAGCAGCGCGCGAAGCGTCATCTGGAACTGGTTCATCAGGTTCACCGGCAACGCCGTCGCAGGATCGGTCCATTTCAGTTTGAGCCGCCATCCCGTCGGCGCATGCTTCGCGGACCCGGACCGGCCGGTATCTTCATCAATCGTTGCGCGGCCAATGTCGACCCCATGATTGCGCCGCGCCCAGAGTACCGCTCAGCGTTTCGCTCGTGTATGATGTCGCCTGCGAGACATCGCAGAAGGATATCCGCGTGAGTATCTACACCGTCGTATGGCTACTTGCCACTTCGGCGCTGGCGCAGAACGCCAGTCTCCGGAACCCGCACACCACAACGGCCGATGTTGCCGCAGGCGCGCGCATCTATCGCTCGCACTGCGCCGATTGCCATGGGATGACCGGTCAGGGCGGGAAAGGTCCGGACCTCACCACCGGCGTCTTCTTCCACGGCTCCAGCGACGCCGCTTTGCTCAAGAATGTTTCGGACGGCATCGAAGGCACCGCCATGCCGGGCCAGTTCTTCTCGGCTGACCAAATCTGGCAAGTCATCGCCTACGTCCGCACCCTCGCCACCAAGGGCTCGGCCAAGCCCCCGGAAGGCAATGCCACGCGAGGCGGAATGCTCTTCGCCTCCCGCGGCTGCGCCAACTGCCATCTCGTACGCGGCACCGGCGGAGTGAGTGGACCGGACCTCAGCTACATTGGCTCGCAGCGGCCCACGGAGCAGTTGCGCAGGGCGATCCTTGAGCCTAACGCCCTGGTGGACCCAGCCTACTGGCAGGCCGACATCGTGCTCGAAAATGGCACGCCGTACCGGGGCGTACTGCTCAACGAAGATACTTACTACGTGCAACTGCTGCATCCGGCCAACGGCCTGCTTACGCTGCCCAAGCGTGACTTCCGCAGGTACGTGGTGCAGAAGACCTCCGCCATGCCCTCCTATCAGGGCAAGTTACAGGAAGCGGAACTTCAGGATCTGGTGGCTTATTTATGGTCGCTGCAGCGGCCGCGGAGGGTCGAATGAGAAGCCTGTTATTACTCCTGCTTGCGTTTACGGCTTGGGCACAATTGACCCCGGAACGCCTGCTGAAATCCGATGCTGAACCGCATAATTGGACCACTTACTCCGGCTCCTACCGTGGCTGGCGCCACAGCCTGCTCGACCAGGTGAACCGCACGACCGTTGACAAGCTGAAGGTGGCCTGGGTCTACCAGATGCCCGTCACGGAACGGATCGAAACGACGCCGCTGGTGGTCGATGGCGTCATGTACCTGAGCGAACCGCCTTCGAACGTTGTAGCGCTCGATGCCGCCACCGGCCGGCCCTATTGGCGCTATCGCCGCAGTCTGCCGGAAAAGATTAACGTCTGCTGCGGACAGGTAAACCGCGGTGTAGCCGTGGTGGGCGATCGCGTCTTTATCGGTACCGTCGATGCTCACTTGGTGGCCCTGCACGCTAAAACCGGCGCCGTGTTGTGGGACGTGCCGGTCGCCGAGGCGAAGAACGGCTATAGCCTCACCGGCGCGCCGCTGATCGTGAAGGACATGGTGATCACCGGAGTCGCCGGTGGCGAGTATGGAATTCGCGGCTTCCTCGATGCCTACGATCTCAAGACCGGCCAGCGCCGCTGGCGCTTCTGGACCATCCCCGAGCCCGGACAGCCCGGCAGCCAGACCTGGAGCGGCGACGCCTGGAAGCACGGAGGTGGGCCCACCTGGGTCACTGGCGCCTATGACCCCGAACAGAACCTGATCATTTGGGGCGTGGGTAATCCCTCGCCCGATTGGAACGGCGATGTCCGCCCCGGCGACAACCTTTACTCGGATTCCGCCATTGCCCTCGACGCCGATACCGGCAAGCTCAAATGGCACTACCAGTTCGTGCCCCACGACGTCCACGATTGGGACGCCGTCCAGGTTCCTGTTTTGGTCGATGGCGAGTGGCAGGGCAAGCCCCGCAAGCTGGTCTATTGGGCGCACCGGGGAGGCTTCTTCTACGTGTTGGACCGCACCACCGGTGAGTTCCTCCTCGGTAAAGCCTTCGCAACCCAAACCTGGAACGCCGGCTTCACCGCTCAGGGTCGGCCGATCCGGAAACCGAATATTGATCCGTCACCCGAAGGCACTTATCTGTGGCCCGGCGTGCAAGGTGCCACTAACTGGTATTCGCCTTCGTATAGCCCTCAAACCGGACTCTTTTACCTGACGGCCTGGGAGAACAAGGGCCTCTACCGCAAGGGCGATGCGGAGTACATTCCGGGCAATCGCTTCATTGGCAGCGTGCCGGAGATCGACCTTCCCGAAGAACCCGGCTGGGGTGCGATTCGAGCTCTGAACCCGAAGACGGGCGAACGCGTCTGGGAGCACAAGATGCACACCAAGCCTTGGTCCGGCGTGCTCACCACGGCGGGCAAGGTCCTTTTCGGGAGTACCGGCGGCTGGATCAGCCGGGAGAAGATCGCCATGGAAAGCTACTTCTTCGCGCTGGATGCTGAGAACGGCAAGGAGCTTTGGCGCATCAACCTGGGCGGCACGATGGCCAGCAATCCGATGACCTACAGCGTGAACGGCAAACAGATGATCGTCATGCCCGCTGGCAGCGGTATCTTTGCTTTTAGCCTGCCTTAGTTCAGCTTTCGATAGAGAATGTTCCGGTAAGCCACCCGGAACGGCGGCCCGACGTGCATCTGGAAGCCGAGTAAGCCTTCGGGCACGAAATTCTTCGTGTCCTCGTCGATCGTCGCGCTGACGAGCTGGCCGTTCAGAATCTGTAGCATCACCGGTCCGCGGGCAATGATGTGATACTGATTCCACCCCTGCACGTTCACCACCCCGCGCAGCATCCGGTTGTCGCCGAGGGTAGCCAGCACCTTGTACTTCGGCCCCTCCGTGATCCGCGTGACGTCACCGCGCCGCGCCAGCACCACATGGCCCGGCATGCGGCCGCGTTCCTCATGCAGATTACCCGTATAGCCGTTGCCGATGTCGAGATCAGCCTGATAGCCCTTCAATACCCACTTACCTACTTCTGGCAACTCGACACTGCGATACTGAATCCCGCTGTTGGTGCCGCTCAGCTTGAATTCCACCTTTAACTCGAAGTCCTTCACCTTGCCGCCACGCCAGATGAGAAAGTTATTCACCTTCACCACCTTCTCCGGCGTCGTCTCGCCGACGATCTCGCCGTTCTCCACGCGCCAGAACGTCGTATCGCCATCCCAACCGTTGAGCGTCTTGCCATCGAAGATCGACACGAAGCCCGAGCTGTCGTCGGGCTCGTATTGCGGATAGATGCCCGGCCCCCGCGCCGCCGGAGCGCACTGCGTATCGTCGCGATGCACAAAGTAGGGCTTGAAGCGCGGGCTGCGCGGATCCATGCAACCCGACAAATTCAGTAGCCGGATGTTACGAAATTCTACCGGCTGGCTCTCGCTCTGCAAGCCAATGTAGCCTTCGGTGAGTAACTTGCCGTCCTGCTTGATCGCCGGGTCGAAGCCATTGGCCACGCCGCCACCGATCTGCGGCGTCTCATACTGCAGCACCACCTGGCCGTCGATGAAGTGCCGCACCCGCTCGCCGCCTAGCACTTCCACCTCCACCTTCAGCCAATCCTCGCCCCGGTAGATCTTGGAAGTGGAGTTCGTGCAGTGCGCCTTCACCATCTGCCCCTTCATGAAGATCTCTGTGCCTGGCGTGCAGACGTTCATTGTGGGGCGTTTCAGTTCGCCGTCGTTGCTGAGAAACTGCGCTTCCACCGAAATCGGCCAGTCCTGATTCTTCAGGATCGTCTCGGGAGCTTGCGAATGGATCATCACCCCGCTATTCAGGCGCGCATAGCCCGGTGCGCCCTTCATCTGCTGGCCGGTGATCCGGTACTCCAGAGAGAGCCGGTAGTGCGAGAACTTCTGCTTATAAAAGAGGTGCGAGAAGCGATTGCCGAAGTCCGTGTATTGGTCATAAGCGACCTTGATCGCGCCGTCTTCCGCCCGGAACGTCCGGCCGTAGTTATCGCCTAGCTCGTGGCCGGCGATCTTCACTACCCAACCGTCCAGGTTCTTGCCGTTGAACAACTCCAGCCAATCGGCCGCCTGTTGGGCGGAAAGAGTCATCGCGAGGAGCAGGCCGAGCGTCAGTTTCATGTCCGCCGTATTATATCGGCTATGGCCCTTCGGCCGAGTGCATCGCGTCCACCCGCAGCCTCACCGCCGGGTCGCCCAGGATCATGTAGTTGCGTGCATCGTTGCGCGCCACCCAACGGTTTGCGAGCACCGTAGCCGGAATCGGATCCCCGTCATCGCGACGGCGGGTGAGGTCCAGCAGCTCGTTGGAAAGCGCTCCCCAGCGCTGGTTGAAGGAATCCGTCGCCTGCCCGATCGGCTCGCCATTCAGGATCCGGTCGATCACCGAGCGAAAGCCCTGATACTGCCCTCGTCCAGTGGGCGACTGGAAGCCGTAGCTCCAGGCCCGGTCCACATGCGCCAGTACCGCCAGGGCACCGCGCCGCAGCATCGCCTGGGGCAAGCGAGCCACCACCGGCTTCTCCATCAGCGGCACCGGCTGGCCTTCGGCGTTGCGTTGATAGTTGTCCACCGCCGGGCAGCCTCCGCCGTAGCAGGCGAACAGGAAATGGATCATGCCGGTGACATTTGCCTCGGCCAGCACCTCCGCACCGGTGATGTAATGATCCGCCAGCATTGGTCCGCCGCGTGACCAGGCCTGCGCCAGTAGCGCGCCCTGCCCCTCGCGCCGTGTCGCTTCATCGGCATCTGGAAACGCTACGCCGTGTGAGCCGGTAAAGAGCAAGGCCGGCGTCTCCGGGCCGCGCAGCACGTCCAACAGCGCCCCTTTGCTGGCCGCATCGGCCAATAAGGCCTGCACCGCGAAGCCGGACTTCGTGCCGATCGGCTTGTTCGTTCCCTGCCCCTCCACTAGCGGCTTGGCCACCAGATTGTGCAGAAGCCCCGTCGCCTGGTCCCCCGGATTCTTCACATTCCATAGCACAGCCTTCTTCCGGGTCGACACTGTGGCGGCCGTCTCGTAGGCGATCACATGCTGCGCATACTCCGCATAGTCCGCCGGCCGATCGAAGTCGAGCCGGCCCACGTTCCAGTAGCTATCCAGCGCGTACTGAAAGTCGAACGGGATTTGTTCCGGCGAACCGACCAACAGCAAATAAAGCGGGACGCCGTTCGAGGGCTCCACCTCCATGAAGTCGGTCCCGTGACGAGTGACAAAGCCCCGCGCCGATTCGCCGCTTCGGACCCCGCGCGCATCATCGAACACCTTGAACAAGGCCTCGTCGTTCACCTGCTTGCGGCGATGCTCCATCAAGGGCTGCAACGCCTCTTTCAACGCCGGATCGGGATCGCGGGCGAACACGATCCCCCATCCCGCGCTCCGCAGGTCCAGCGGATCGACCCCTTCGGCAAACGCCAGCAATTGCTTGGCCCGCGCCCGATCCCGCGCGGCCGCCGAAGCTTCCTCAATGTGCAGGACGTCGGCCGGCTGCAGCTCGTTCAGCGGCTGGCCCTTCGACGTTACGCCGAAGGGCAGCGGCATCGTTTCGTCTTCAAATTCCGCCACGGTTACTCCTTCGCCCCAAAGGGCGGCTTAAGAGGCGAGCGCCGCCTGCCACAGCAGATGCGCCACCTGCGGCCCGTCAATGTCACTATGGGCCCCCGATGAGCCATCCATCTTCTTAATGAACTGGTCGCAATTCAGGTTATAGATCCGGCCGCCCTCGAACGTGTATTCGCTGTTTTCGTCGAGTAACTTCGCCGCCACGGCGCTAGCCGTTCCCTGAATGCCATAAGTGCCAATCGCCCCGGACTTCGGCAGCTTTACCGGATCGAACGACACATCGCGATCCAGAAACACCGCGGCCGGATAGAAAACCCCCACCGCCGTATCGTGCTGCGACTGCGTCGTCAGGAACGGCCCGCTGACGCCTTTCGAAGGAATCACATTGTGGAAGTAGCCCGGGTTCGCCGTATTCGGGACCTTGCCGGCTTCCCCATAAGCCCACAGTGAGAACGCCCCCTGCACCAGCGCCACCGAGTGCACCGGCCGCGGCAACGGCGTCCGCCCGTTCGAGCCGCCCAGAATCCCCGACGTCACAATGCAGCCGAAGCTATGCCCCATCAGGTGAATCTTCGCGTTGGTCGTCTTCATCAGCGTGGCGACAAAGCGATGCATCCCGTTCTCGCCCACCGTTCGCGCACGCTTCTTCATCGTCCAGAACGACAACTGACGCACGCCGCCCAGAATGCCATTCATCAGCCGGTCACCCAAGCCGAACGAGGCACCCGTCATGTTCGCGGCCTCCAGCGCCCCCTGTGGATCCAGCGGGGCCCCGTCTTCATCCGGCGCGCCATCGGCTTCGCCGCCTGCTTTAAAGCCGATCGCGTCGGCCAACTCCTGATAGGCCTTTAGGACCGCGGGCGGCACCTCGGTCGCACCGGCATCGTCGACGCTCGATTGAAAGATGATCTCCAGCGGCCCCCGGACCGCCTCACTGCCCCCGAAGTGCGCCACCGCTTCGTCCACCAGCTTGGCGATTTCGTCTCCCCCGTCCGTCGCAAAACTGTTCGCCGCCAGATTCTCTTCGCCAAACGGCAGGCTGGGCCAATGTAGCCCAATCCACATCGGCTTGAAGTTCGGGCCCATCCTGGCCCGGTCGGCTTTGCGTGCCGCCATCGCCCCAATCCAGCGATTGTATTGGTCAATGGCCGCGGGGATGTCACCCTTCCAGCCATGGCTGAAGAAGAAGATGTTGGTGGGCTGCTCGCGTTTGGCCTTTTCGAGCACTTCCCGCGAAAACAGCCCGGGGACTTCGTCGGTCCGCTCGTTCCCGTTGGCGTCAAAGCTGATCAGCGCGTATTGTTCATCGGATCCAGGAATGGGTTTGAATGGCATGCGGTCCTCTTTCTGGTTGATTGCTCTCGCGGCTTCGCTGTTCCGTCAGCCGCCAGTAAATGCTCTCCGCGACGTCGTAACTCAACTGGCTGAGCACTTGCGATAACTTCAGCCAAGCCTTCTGCAACACTTCGATCGTGTCTATATCGCCCACCGTACGTAACCCCTCGAGCGCTGCGTGCTGCAAGGACTGCGTATCGTCCCAGTTTGGGTCACTCTGCAGCACAATCCTGCCGCCGGCACGCAACGCCGCCCAGTCGGCGCGGACAATCATCTCGCACGGCTCCTTCATGGCCGTGTCGCCCAAGTCCGCCAACGTCCGGATCGCCCGGCCGATCACCCGGGGTTTGCCACTCGCCAGGCTGCGCTCCAGGTATTCACTGGTGTCCTTCTGCTCGCGGCCCACTTTGTTGATCATGTACACGATCCGCGAGTCCGGCTCCCGGTTCAAGAACGGCCGTACGGCTTTGTCGAGCGTCTGCGCCGGATCCAGCCGCGGCAGCATCTCCGCGATCGCCCACAACACTTCGCGATTCATCTCCTCCTGGAGATTCGTCTCGGCCAGAACGTCGATCACGTCGCTGCGGCCCGACAGGCCCAAGGCAAAAACCGCCAGCGGCGACTCGTGAGAGTTTCCGCGATTCATCACATGGATCATCGGCGCGGGATTGTTGTTGTCGATCAACTCCGCCGAAGCCCGTAACAGCGGCGTCAGATCTTTCCGGTTCGCCAGAATGTACTTCGTCACCGCCCCACGCCGCGCCAGCATCACATTCAGCGCTTCAATCCGGATCCCGGAGAATTCGTAGCGCGGCTGGCCATCCCAGCCTTTGCTGATCGGGTCACAAGCCAGATTCACCAAATGCTCAATGGCCCGGTCCTGCTCCGGCGCTGTCCCGGTTTCCATCTCCGTCAGCCACTTGATCGCCTTCTTGCGGTCGACGATCGGACGGTCGTTGGTCGGGTGCGAGCGCCAGATGAGCGTGTCCAGCAGGAGCCCCAGCAGGTCGTGCAACTCCGGCCCCCGCCGCGCCTCGGGGATCTCCAGAGAGCACTTCGCCGCCAGATACACCTGTTCCCCGCTGGCCGCCGATGAACCCGCCAGAATGCGCACCAGTACACTGCCGAAGTCGTCCATCATGCCCGCCAGAATCACCAGCGTCTCTTCCCACAGGCGCAAATGCCGCGCACTACCCAAGGTCGCGACAATGTCGTCCAGCTTGCGTTCCCGGTCCGGCGCGCGCAGCAGGTAAAGCGCTGCGTAGTAGGCCTGAAAGCCGGCATATGAGAAACGCACGCCTTCTTCGCCGCTGCGGCGCAGCACTTCGCAATCGCGAATCAGCGCGGTCTTGATCTCCGCCAAAGGAAACTCGCGGCCGCGCCGCGCATCGGCCAATACTTCGTACAACGGGCCGCCGGAAAGCGCGGCTTCCTGCGTCTCCTGCAGCTTCCAGGCGATCGCGGCCAAAGCCTGTTCGGCGCAGGATGGCGTCACGTTGCCGAGTTCCAGTTGCCCCATGCGCTCGGCCGTCACCCGGCTAAAGAGCTCGGCCCGGTTGTTCAATCCCACGTCGCGATAGCGAATCATCCGCCGCAGCATCCAGGCCTGGCTCGTCAGGTCCCACCAGCGATTGCGCTGGATCTTCTCCGCCAGTGTCTCGCTCTTCTTCCCTTCCACGGCCGGGATTTTCGCTTCCAGATCATTCAGGTAACGCATCACCAGGGCGCGCTCCATCGGCTCCATGCGCAGGATGCAAGGCTTCTGCTTGGCCAACCCGCCATGAACGCTATCGGAAAGCCACTCGCCCAAAGCGAGTTCATCCACCGTCACCACCACGCGGACTCCGGCTGGCAAGCGCTCCATCGCCTGCAGGAAGTCCGCGCGCCGCGCAGGCACCACGTCTTCCTCGCCATCCACCATCAACACCAGCTTCCGCGTTTTCAGCTGATTGATCAGATCGTCACTGTAGGCGAAGCTCAATCCGGTCTGCGTCTGCAGCCGCTGCTCGATGAAACGCAACAGGTCGGCGTGCCCCGCTAAGTCCGTCAGCGCGAACCGGATCGGCAACAAGTCTCCATCTTTTTCCAGAAATTCGTTGCCCAGCGTCCAGGCCACGCGATCCAGCACCGACGTCTTGCCCGCGCCACGGCTACCCGCGATGATCACGCGCGCCTGACCCTCGCGCAGTTGCGAGAGAGTCAGCTCGTTAACGTCGTAAGTGCCGCCGCGCACCGCGCGCGATCCCCCCAGATCTTTGCTGGCTTGCAAGGGCACTGGCGTCCGCATGTCGTGCAGACGCTCCCACTTGGCCACCTCGCCGCGTAGCGCTTCGCGGAACGGATCAGCGTGCCAAAGGCGGCCATCGCGCAAGCGCATGTACAGCGCCGGCACCGACCATCGGTCTCCCTCGCCGCTTTTGATCGCCTGCCGGCCCGCGTTCACGGCCACGTCCACCGCCCCGTCCTTCACCAGCGACTGGTAGAAGGCTCGCGTCATCAGCCGCGCATCGTTCATCTCCACCGGCTGCTGCATCGCCACCACGGCCGGAATCCCGGCGCCCACCAGGCGCGCCGCCACGCCCACCATGCTCGCTTCGCGCATTTCGGTCCCTTGCATAGCCCCTTCCGCGGCTTGTGCGGCGCGGGCGCCGCTTTCGCAGGCCTGCAGGTAGACTAGCTTCAGGTTCCCCGTACTCAAAGCCCTCAAGCGCTCGTCATCCACTCGATCCAGCTTGCCCTCGGCATCTTCGAAGTACAGCAGGCCCTGCTGCTTCTTGCGGTCGAATTTACCGTGCGCGATGATGTGCAGTCCGTCTGCCGACTGCGCCTCCAGCTTGATCGCTTCGAAGGTCACCCGCCCGGGCACCACCTTGGCCTGCACCTCTTGCAGCAACGCGACCAGGGCCTCGTCGAGCGCAATCTGCCCCGGCATCACCACCAGCCGGAACAGCGTGCGATTCGTGATGTCGCGAAAGGCCAACGCCAGTGCCCGAAGTTCCTCCATCACGTTCACCGCTGCGAGCCCCGATGGCAAATTGCTCGGATTGGCCAGTGCCACCACTAAGTGGAAGACACCGTCATCCGGCACAGGAGGCGCACTCCGCTCATCCAGCAGATAGCGCGAAAACGGCGTCAGCGACGAGGTACTGATGGGCTCCTCGCCTACGAAGAGGCGTTCCCAGCGGAACCAATGACGCCGGTCCGGCAGCGGATCCAGCAGAATGCGCACCCGCACTTTCCGTCCCTGCGTTCCCAGAGCCCGCTCATACGCCGCGGCAATGCGTCCAGCGAAAAGCTGCTCCCGCAGTCGTTTGCCATACTCCTGCGGGTCATCCTCGAAAGCACTCAGCAGCGACTCGTCCAGAATCGTCTCGTCGCGCCATAAGCCCGCGCCATCGATCTTCGCTTCGATGTCATGGCGCGACGCCGCCTCGCTCACCGTCGACTTAGCGGGGCGAATGTAGATCTCGAGGTCGGTGTAATCCCCGTTCACTTGATCTTCAGGAGTCCATTCGCGCGCAGTAGGATCGGCTCGCCCCCGGGCTCCGAACTACCGCCCACCGAGGTCGCAAACGATAAACCATCCACACCCGCGCCCTGCAACCTCCACGCCCCTTGGTCGAACATGATCTCAAAAGCGCGGAAAGCAAACGTCAACGGGATGGCGCCCGTATAGGTCAACTTCGTTCCTCCGCTACCGGAAGCTCCCAAGCCCACCTTGGGTCCCAGCATATTCTGCACCACGCCGAGATCCACCTTCACTTCGGCACCAGACGAGTCCGTGGCCACCACGGATAGCTCATTCGACCTCAATACGTCGAAGATCAGGTAGGCCTCCGCCTCGTCCTCCAACAGGTAGTGCTTCACGATCGGATTGGCCGCGTTCAGCGTGCCCGCCGCCAGGTAGTTGCCTGCCTGCAGCGGCCTCACTGTTGTGCTCGTCACCTGTCCGTAGGTAAACTGCAGCGACTTCGCATTCTTGTAGGCGGACTCCAGCGATGGCGTCGAAGCGCCAAAAGCGGACAACACGTTGCCCAGCATCTTCAGGCCCAACGACAGGTCCAGCGCATTCGTCTGCTGTCCCGAAATGTCCATAGCCGGCGAGGTCACTGCGGTGGGCAGCGCCACCGTTGTGTTCCAGACATCCGCCAGCGGACCCAGCAGTTCTGTTGACTGGTCGTCCTTCCCCAGGATGTCCATGGGCTCGATCCCTGCCCGCGGGAGTTTTATGACGTTATATCCCTTGCTATTTAACGTCTGCACACTTCTGTCGCCACACTTCGCCACTGGAATGACCTCCTGCGCTAAGTCATTAGGAATACTTGATCTACGGATAGAAGTCTATCCCCGCGTTTGTGGTGTATGAATTCAGGTCGGCCCTAGCGAATGAGAGCCGAAAAGCGAGTTACAGAAGTTACAAATCAGGTTCGGGCGTCACACGAGGGGTCACGCTGGGGTTCTGCGGTCTCAAGTTTCATGAACCGATGAACAACTGGAAGAGGGCCACGGAAGGGTGGGTTGGTCGGGGCGGTGGGATTCGAACTCACGACCCTCTGCTCCCAAAGCAGATGCGCTACCAGGCTGCGCTACGCCCCGACTACTCCTCTAGGGTATCAGGTCCACCCGTCAACTGCCCACTAGCTCTTGATAGACCCGCCAAGTCGCATCCACCGCATGCGACCATCCACAGTCGGCGACCCGCGCCAAGCCGCGCTCCCGCCACATGCGCCGCAGTTCGGCGTCCGCGCAAAGCTCCTTCAAAGCCGCACCCCACGCCTCGGTATCTTCAGGATCGATCAGCCATGCCGCTCCGCCTGCCGCTTCCGGCAACGCCGAGCGGTTCGCCGCGATCACCGGCAGTCCGTGCGCCATCGCCTCCAGCACCGGAATCCCGAAGCCTTCATCCAGAGACGGGAAGGCAAAGACGCTCGCCTCACGATAGGCGGCCTCCAGTTGGCTGGGCGACAGGTAACCCGGCGTGCGAATGCGCGCGCGGCAAGGGCTGCGCTCGATCGCCGCCATCACTTCGTCCGCTCCATAGCCCAATCCCCCGGCGAGGTGCAGTTCCCACTCCCCACCTACTTGCGCAAAGGCCTCCACCAGCCGCACCAGGTTCTTGCGCTTCTGGATTGCCCCCAGGTGTAGGATCACCGGGCGCCTTTGGTCGTCACCGATAGGGGGATCGATCCCATCAACCCCATGAGGAATCACCCGCACTCGACTTGCCGGTACCCCTAGGTAGCCCTCCACTTGTGAAGCCGTAAAATGTGAGACCGCGATGATTAAATCTGAGTAACCTGCGGCCTGGCGGGCCTGTTCCGCGAAGCGCCGCCGGAAATCGGCGGTGGAATACTCTGCGGACAGCACGAACAAATCGTGGAAAGTAGCGACTGTGGGCGACCGCTTCCTCCCCGGCAACCGCTGGTTCAATCCATGAAACAGCCGCGGAGCCCTCCACATCCAGGGACCCCGCTCCAGCAACAGACGCCGCTTGCAATTTGCCGGCAACATCCCCGACTTGAGATAACGGTGTGACCGATAACACCACGCGAAGGAAGTGTCGGAATGTGACGACGCTAGGCCTTGCAAAAGGCGCTGCGAATAGACCCCCACTCCTGTGGGTTGCGGATCGAGCGAGTAGGTTGCGTCGAGGGCGATCAAGCGCCTGTTATAGCACGCGGCGGCTCTGATATTCCTTCAACTTGCGATACAGCGTCGTACGGCCGATGCCCAGCAGAGAAGCCGCCGTGATGCGATCGCCGCGCGTGTATTCAATCGTTCGCAGGATATGCTGACGCTCCAGATCGGCCAACCGGATGATCGGCCCGTTGAAGCGGGGCGCGGGTGCCGAGTGCGAATGGATCTCCACCATCGGCGCCATGCTGGGCATGCTGGATGCTGAAGCCGTCGCCGCTCGCGCCATGCGCTGTTCGCGATGCATCGCGAAGTTCTGCACACTGGTGGGCAGATCACGCACCGTGATGAAAGGACCGGAGTTAACGGCCACCATGTGCTGAATTCCGTTCTCAAGCTCTCGCACATTGCCCGGCCAATCATAGGCCAACAACGTATCCAACGCCTCCGGCGTCAGTTGATGCCGGTCTCCGTGACTAGCTAGGAAATGCGATACCAAAGCCGGAATGTCTTCGCGACGTTCGCGGAGCGGAGCCAACCGCACCGTAACCACGTTGAGCCGATAGAACAGATCGCGCCGGAACGTCCCCTTCTCCACTTCCTTCGCCAGGTCTCGATTCGTGGCCGCTACAACACGGAAGTCCGCCTTCCGCGCACTCACCGAGCCGACGGGGCGATACTCCTTCTCTTGAAGCAAACGCAGGAGTTTCGACTGCAGGTCGAGCGGCAGTTCGCCAATCTCGTCAAAGAACGCCGTGCCTCCCGTGGCTGCTTCCACCAGGCCTAACTTGTTCGCTTGAGCCCCGGTAAAGGCGCCCTTGGCGTGTCCAAACAACTCACTTTCCATCAAGGGCCCCACCATGGCGGAGCAATCGATCGTCACAAAAGGCCCGGCGGCGCGGGCGGAATGCAGACGGCGGGCAACGACTTCCTTGCCCGTTCCGGTCTCTCCCATTAACAAAACCGGCCATTGTGCGGGGCCGAGTTTCTCAATTAGCCGGAGGAGTTGGCGCGTACGCGCAGACTGCCCGATAAGGACGCGAGTTTGTTCTTCAATGTTCATCGACAGACTGATTCTGGGGGAAGCAGGAACGTCTCTCTTCGAACGTTGATGTTCCGTTCCTGCACTTAGAAGGGTACGAGAAATCCCTGAGATTCTCTACCCCGCACGGGCACACTTTGGCCACTCTTGTGTGGGGATCTCCCTCGGCCGATGGGGGTAGCTACTCGGCCGTCGTCCCGTCGTCCGCCGGACGCAGCGTGAGGATGATTTCTCGTTCGTCGAGTGGGCGGCGCGAACGGAGGGGGTGCAAGAGAAACGCAAAACGTCCCCTGCGTTCGCCTTGTGCCTCGGCTCGCACTCTCGCCGGCGCATCGATCACCTTCAATCGCACCTTCACGATGCCTGGTCCCAGCAGATCGATCTTGCGTGCCGCAGCACGCGACAAGTCGATCACCCGGCCCTTGACGAAGGGACCTCGATCGTTGATCTTCACATCGACACTCTTGCCGTTCGTCAGATTCTCCACTCGCGTCGTGACGCCGAACGGCAAGCGTTGATGCGCCGCGGTGAACTTCTCCATGTCATAGATCTCACCACTCGCCGTCGCGCGCCCATGGTAAGGATTTCCGTACCAACTCGCGACGCCGCGCTGCTCGTATCCGATCTTCACTCGCGGCATCGACGCTGTTTTCGGAGCGCTCTTCTTGCCGCATCCCACCATGAATATTGAGCTGCAAAACACCATCCAGAGAAGTGTGCGCATGGGTCCTCTAAAACAATTGTAGTCTCTAGCGTTTTTTCGTTTTCGGCACCTTCATCAAGCCCTCGAACATCAACGTTTTTCTTCTTGACATTACTACCAAAACCTTTTATACCTGGATCACATACGCGATCAGACCTGATCGCAATTTTGATGTTAGGGAGAATGGTTCGATGAAGAACGCGACCAAGAAGGCAGCGAAAAAGGCTCCGGCCAAAAAGGCTGCTAAGAAGAAGTAGTAGTTCGAAGCTCTCGAAAGAGAGTCAGACAGGAGAGGGCCCCACAGAAGTGGGGCTTTTTCTTTTGCTGCCCACCTTCATCGCAAAAATCCCAACAAAAACGACGTTTTCCGCCTTCCCTCCCGATGCTCACCCACCTCTCTCTCGCAATCCTCTATCGTAGGGGCATGAGATTGTTCTTCTGCTCCTGGGTGCTGGCGGGCCTCTTGCAGGGCGCTTCCGCTGAAGTTGAAATCAAAGCCGTGCTCGCTCGTCAACAAGCCGCCTGGAACCGCGGCGACATCCGCTCTTTCATGCAGGAGTATGTGAACTCTCCCGAGCTCACCTTCGTCGGCAAACAAGTCGCTCGCGGATGGCAAGCGACCCTCGATCGTTACCTGAAAACTTATCCCACACCCGCCTCCATGGGACAGCTCACCTTCTCAGAAGTTGAAGTGCATCCGCTCGGCAAGGACCATGCCTGGGTGCTCGGACGTTTTCATCTCGCGCGCACCGCGGAAGGCGGTGGCAATGCCGGTGGCCGATACACGCTCATCTTCACTCGCACCAAGCAAGGTTGGAAGATGACGCTCGACCATACGTCCGCTGACTGAGGAGACTGAAGCAGGCTTTAAAGCGGAAAGTCGCCGTCGATGTAACAATACATCTCGGTGCCCTTGGTCACCACCAGGCCTTCCGGAACTTTGCCCGTCGAAAGCCCAGAAGCATCGATGGGACGCCGCATCTGATCGGCCGGACCGCCAGCCACCCGCGAGCGAATCCGAATCTGCCGTCCGTCCACCGCGCTCACACTCTCCAACTGCAGAAGCACCCGCAGACCCTGCCCCAGCAGCTTCCGCCCCGGTGCAATCGAGAGTGCCGCCGTGATCGGAGCCCCAGCCGCAATCACCACCCGGCCGTTCACCTTCACGCTCTCCGACACGGAGAGCTTCACGGGCGACGACGGCCGGGGCGTCCGCGCCACGTCTTCATCCAGCATCACGCGAATGCGGGTACCGTCCGCCAGCAGCCCGCCTCCCTGGACATTTGCGGGCGCGGCAGCCTCAGCCTTCACCCCAGAAGCCGGGGACGTTGACGGACTCGTCAGCCCCGTGGGAGCTGCCACTGCCGGCGTCACGACGGCCGGAGCCGGCAACACCGCCTTCGGGTCGCGCATCACCGCCACAACGGCCTCCGAAACGCCACCCTTGCCCAGCCGGATCAGCTCAGGCGTCGACAGATCGAATCGCGTCTTCGCCGTGCGCAACTGCGACACGATAAAGCGTTCCGGCAGCTTCGCATTCACCATCTCCAGGACGCTGTCGTTCGTCAGCACGTCGGGCATCGGCGGCGGCGGTGGAGGCTGGTGCGCTACCACGGCATCATCCGGCTCGAGGCTCGGTGCAGCCGTCGGTTCACCCGGTCGCAACATGAGAAACGTCGCCAAGCCCCCGGCCACCAACGCAAAACTACCCAAACCTACCCACAATTTTGACTTACTCGACGCCGGCATCGCCATTGCGGCCGACATCGAAGACGCCATCGTCGGCGACAGTGGCAGAATCCCGCTATCGTGCGCCGTCTTGATCCGCGCAATCTCCGCCCGCACTTCACTCATCGACTGGTAACGTGCCGCCGGATCTTTCCGTAAACACCGGCTCACTAACGCCGCCAGATCCCCCGGAACGCTGGCCGGCAACGCCGCCGGCTCATCCCGCAGGATCGCCGTCAACGTCGCAATCTGCGAACCGCCCGCAAACGGCGGCTTGCCCATCAACATTTCGTACACCACGCCGCCGTAGGTGAAGATGTCCGAACGCGCATCCACCAGCTTGCCCTCGGCCTGCTCCGGCGACATGTAGTTGATCGTCCCCAGCAAGGACCCTTCAATCGTCTGCGGCCCCAGGGTCCGCGTCACATCACTGGTGGGGTCCGCCTCCGGCGATACCAGCTTCGCCAAGCCAAAATCCAGTAACTTCACCAGCCCCTGGCTCGAAATCATCACATTCGCCGGCTTTAAGTCACGATGAATGATGCCCGCCGCATGCGCCGCCATCAACGCATCGGCTACCTGCAGCGAGTAAGACAACGCCTCGCGTAGCGGTAAGCCCTCCGGGGGAATCGCCTGGGTCAGTGTCTTACCGGTCAGATACTCCATCACCAGACAATCGCCGCCGGAGTCGGCCAGCAGATCGTGCACAGTGATAATGTTCGGGTGGTTCAGCCCGGATGCCGCTTGCGCCTCCTGCAGAAAGCGCCGCCGCCGATCCGGATCAGACAGCTTCGCCTGCGGCAGGATCTTGATCGCCACCGGCCGGTTCAAGCGCGTATCGCGTGCCGCATAGACTTCGCCCATACCGCCTTCACCGATCTTCGCGGTGATCTCGTACTGCGCAATACTCCGTCCAATCCAGCTCATCCGGCGATGTCGTTCCGCTTCGGGTCCCACTTCACGACTCGCTCTTCACGCGCCGACAGGTTCAGCATGTGCGCGCATGCCGCCGCCCGATGGCCTACCTGCGCATCTTCCCAATGGCCCTGACGAGTTCGGATTCCCTTTAGCCAGTTCGCGAAATGCGACACCGTCGAGTCCACCCCTTCCGCCAGATAGCTCTCACTGCTCGGCCTGAGGCGCGCCGCCCGGGTGTCCGGCAACTCGCTTTGCCGAATCTTCGGGTCGTCATAGTAAGCCTTCTCCATCGCGCGCGGCCAGCTCTCCACAATCCAGCGATTGTCTTCCTGCCCACTCTCGGCCAAAACCTGCAGGTTGCCGTAGTTCAGCACCAGCGTCCCTTCCGTACCCAGAAACTGGAAGCTCCCCGCCGCCAGCGACTCGTTATTGAACGTGGAACTCAGGTTCGCCGCAAAACCCTCCGGATACTCCAGCAAGCCGTTAATCGTGTCGTAAACGTCGCGGTTCTCTTTCCACCGGTACAACTCGCCCATCGCCACCGCCTTTGATGGCCCATCCGACTTCATCACGAACTGTATCGTCGTGCACAAATGCACGAACAGATCGGTGGCAATGCCGCCGGAATAGTCGTTGAAACACCGCCAACGGAAAAAACGCTCGTTTGAATAGACGTGTTTCGGCGCGTTCCCCAGAAAGCGATCCCAATCCACGGTCTGCGGCGTCGCATCCGGCGGAATCGGATACAGCCACGCGCCTGCCGCCGAGTTGCGGTTATACGCGGCGCGGATCAGCGTCACTCGCCCAATCTTGCCGCTCTGCACGATCTCTCTCGCCCGCTCCTGCAGAATGCTGCTGCAGCCTTGGCTGCCTACCTGCACGATGCGCCCCGCCTTCGCGGCCGCTTCCGCAATCTCTTTGCCTTCGCTGGACCGATAGGTCAGAGGCTTCTCGCAATAGATGTCTTTGCCCGCCGCGATCGCGTCCAGGCACATGCGATGATGCCAGTGGTCCGGCGTGGCCACGATCACCGCGTCCACATCCTTGCGCGCCAGAATCTCCCGGTAGTCGCGATACTCCTTAGCCGCAGCGCCCCAGTTTTCCTGGGTGCGGATCACGCGGCCGCGATAGGCGTCGCTAATCGCCGTGATCGCCACTCCGGTGTTGGCCATCAGGCCCTGCATCAGTTGTTGGGATCGAGCCCCACACCCGATCACGCCCACCTGAATGCGGTCGTTCGCCGGCCCAGCCTTCGGTCCCTGCGCGAATGCCGCCGCTCCAGATCCAAGAACGAAACTTCGCCGGGAATACCCCATCGCATGATTATAAGCCGCCATTTGGGGATACAATCCTAACCATGTCCAAAACCTTGATGATTCTTTTGCCCGTCGCACTGCTGATTTTTGCCGGCGGCTATCTCTCCGGCGTACAAGCCGCGGGAACCGCTCGTGTCTTCGAGCTCCGCACCTACACCACCTTCGACGGCAAGCTTGATGCGCTCAATGCCCGCTTCCGTAATCACACCACCCGCATCTTCGAAAAGCACGGCATGACCAACGTCGGCTACTGGACGCCCATGGACGCGCCCGCCAAAAACAACACCCTCATCTACATCATTTCTCACCCCAGCCGCGATGCCGCCAAAGCCTCCTGGGATGCCTTCCGCAATGATCCCGAATGGAAGAAAGTGGCCGCTGAATCGGAGAAAGACGGCAAGATCAATCAAAAGGTGGAAAGCGTTTTCTTGGAATCGACCGATTACTCGAAAATCAAGTAAGTCACAGTGATGCGGCGGGCGATTGGCTTCATCGCTGGCGTAGCTCTTCTGCTGGCGATCGTGAATTTCAGGGTCGGCAATCCCCTGGGCAAAGTCCCCAACGTCGGTCCGCCTCTCGCTGGCCTGGAAGCTCGCTTCGAGCGACCCGCCACCTGGGAGTGGGGCGTTATCCAGAATCAGGATGGCGCCCTTCTCCGCATCGGAGCCGCTAAGCCCATGTCCCCCGCCCGCGCCACCGTAGTCATCGTGGGCGGCTACACCGAGTTCGGCGAAAAGTACTTCGAAACCTTCAACGACCTGCTCGCCCGCGGCTTCGCCGTCGCCACCCTCGATTGGCGCGGACAGGGCGGCTCGCAGCGTTACCTCCCGAATCCCCAGATGGCTCACTCCATCGGCTTCGCTCACGATCAAGCCGACCTTGCCCAGTTCCTCAAAACGCTCTCCGGCACCCCTGTTTACCTAGTTGCCCACTCCATGGGCGGTAACATCGCTCTCCGCGTGCTCCATCAAAATCCTCGCCTCGTCCGCGCCGCGATTCTTTCCGCCCCCGCCCTCCGTATCGGTTCCCGTGCCGGCTTGCCCGCCTGGCAAGCGCGCAGTTTCGCCGCGCTTATGCTGGCCGCCGGTTTCGGCGAAAGCTACGCTCTCAAACAGCACGACTGGCTGGATGATGCCACCCGCAATGCCGACACCAGTCCCGTTTCGCACGACGCTATCCGTGACGCGGCTGGCCTTCGCTGGTTCCGCGAGCGCCCCGAGTTACGCGTCGGTGGAGGCACCTACCGCTGGGCTTACGAGTTCTATGACTCTTGCGCCACTGTCATGAACCCCGGTTATCTCGAGAGCATCTCTACGCCCATCCTCATCGGCTCCGCCGGCCAGGACGTCTTTGTCGATTCCGCGGCCCATCCACAGGCCTGCGCTCGTCTCCCCTCCTGCCAACTCGTCAAATACCCCGAGTCCCGTCACGAACTCTTCATGGAAACCGATGCCGTTCGCACCCCCTGGCTCAACGAAATCAGCGCCTTTATCGCTGCTCACTAGTGCCTAGCCGCTCCAATTTCCCCACTCGTGCCTTCGGTGCCTCGGACGCCTCCAGCCCAGCACGGCGAAAGAAGTACACCCACCCCGATTCGCCGCCCAACACCAGATCCAGCCGTCCATCCCGATCCCAATCCACTGCTCGTACGCTCGTCTCGTGGTGGCTCACCGATAAGGGCGTGCCGTAAAACTTCATCACCTGCCGCTCCAGATGCTTCCCCACATTGCGATACAGCACCACCTGCGACCGTTCGTTCGAAAACACATCCAGCTTCCCGTCACCATCCCAATCCACCACCGCAAAGCCGTGATGATAGGGAATCGGCGTTCGAAGTTCCCGTCCATCCGCCAAGCGGAACGGCTCCGCCGCCCGCAACCGGAGCACCCCATCCTCGCCCCGATAGCGCCGGTACAGCGACACCGCAATCTCCTTGCCGTCGTTCCGGTCTCGTCCGCTCGAACTGCCCGCCACTAAGTCCATCAACCCGTCGCCATCCCAATCCACCGGAGCCGGCTGCGCTCGAAACGAGAAGTGTTCGCCCCCCTCGTGCAGTAACTTTTTCAGCGGCGCATAGCGCGGGCGCCGCCGCGTCCCCACATTCTCGAAGTGAGCCAGCCGATTGCTGTTATTCCCCGCGATCACATCCAAATCGCCATCGCCGTCCCAATCCACCAGCGCCGGCTTGGCCTGGCCGAATGGCCGCTCCGGGTCCGCATCCTGGATGAACTGCCACCGCCCCGCATACATCGGTTCGCCGTCCGTCAACAGGATCGGCCGCGAGGTTTGAAACATCGTCCGTCCGCCCGCACTGATGTTCTCCACCAACTGAATGAATCCCGTCTCGTTGCCCCCGACGAAATCTAGATCGCCGTCGCCTTCCCAATCCACAACCTCGACGCTGCTGTAGCCGCCGAACGAAACCGGCATGCCCCGCGCCAGCCAGGGTCCCCGGTCAATGAAGCGCCCCTTCACCAGGTCCAGATGCCGCAGCCAGGATCCCTGATAGCTCACCAGCAACCCCGGCCAAGGCGTTGCTGCCGTAGGAATCGCAAAGCCCTCCGGTGAAGTATCGAACACGCACCGCGCCGGCTTCGTGAATGCTGGTTCGCTCGCCGTGCTCGTGTTCTCCCACGCCACAATGCAGGTGTGCAACGCAGGCTCATGCAAGCCTCGCGTTGACCCTACAAGATCGCGCCGGCCATCCTGATTCACATCGAGTAAGTCCGACGGCCAGGCCGAGTAAGTCGTCTCCCCCGCCAGTTCGATCGCCACCGGCGCTCCCGTCATTCCCACCCGTCGGTGCAGCGTAAAGTCCACCAGTTGACGCGGAAAGTACTCCACCGTCGACCGCAGCGTGAACAGGTCCCGCACCCCGCGCCCCGTCCAGTCCATCAGCCGCATCCCATAGGTCATATCGGCGTCGGACTTCGGCAGTACCGCGCCCCCCTCCAGTTCCGGCCATCCCAATCCGTCCCGTCTGCCCGTCTGCCGGTAAACCTTCAGCTCGCCCCGCTGCCTGCCGCCACCGGTCCCCGCCAGTAAGTCCAGCCGTCCGTCCCCATCCTGGTCGAATAGCTGGTAGGAGCCGTAATAGTCGTCAATCCACCGCCCCTCCACCGCCAGCCGCCGGTATCGGTCAAAACGCGGCGCCTGATTGGTCCCCAGATTCCGCCAGAAGTAGACGCCCCACCAAGGCTCGCCGTAAGTCGAAGAATAAATATTGCGTTGCAGGATATCCGTGCGCCCATCGCCGTCCCAATCCACCGCCATCGGCTGATCGTTCTTCATCCCCACGCCTAGCCGGTCAAACCCGCCGGGCCTGTTGTGGAAGAACGCATCCCCAGCCCCGATGGGTTCACGCCGGTCCCGCACTGGCCACTTCCGCCGTCCCACCACATCGAAGTAAATGAAGTACGGCCCCTCGCCCGGTTTCGCCACCAACCAGGACACCTTCCCCCGGCGCCCCGCCTCCACCGACTCCGAAATCTGCGCCTCCCGCGGCTGACCGCCCTGGCTCAACGCAATCGAGTCCGGGTCAAACTGCCCCGTTAAACCGAGAGCCCTGGGATCGAACTCCACGGAAACCGGTACGTTTCCGCCCGCACCTTCAACCTCCACGGCCACCCGGAATTGCCGGTCCGCAAACACCCACCTCTCCCCCGCCGGTTCCTCCGCCATCGCCACCACGACTAGAAGCCACCGCCAAAAAGCCATGCCCACAGCTTACGTCAGCCGCACCGGACCTCCCCCGGAAGGCCGGTCACCAAATCCGAAAATAATCCCAACCCTCATCCCCACAACAGCTTCCCCGGCCGCCTTCTCCTGGAACACGCCGAAAACTTGACCTCGCCTGCGATCCTCAAATGAGGACCCCCGACGGCTGCCGTCCCGTTAGCCAACTCCTAACTCATGAAAAACAAAAAGCAAACCCCGAAATTGGCTTCGCTCCGTAGCCCCTCGTTTCGCGTATCATCGCAGCATGAAAGCCACGCTGATTGGCGCACTCCTGGCCGGCATCCTTGACCTTGCCGACGCCCTCATCTTCTTCGCTCTGCGCGGCGCGCGGCCCATTCGCATTCTCCAGTCCATCGCCAGCGGCGTCCAGGGTGTCGACGCTTACCGCGGCGGCATCCCCAGCGCGATTGCCGGGCTCGTGCTGCACTTCGTCATCGCCCTACTCGCCGCCGTCGGCTTCTATCTGGTCTGGCAAAGCGTACCCTGGGTCCGCAAAAACTGGGTGCAGGGCGGCATGCTCTACGGCCTCGCCTTCTACTTGCTGATGAACCTCATCGTCATCCCGGCCTCGGCCTTCCCGAACCCGGTTTGGCCACCGGTCGTCACGTCGGTTTTCCTGAACGGCGTCCTGGCCCACCTCTTCCTGGTGGGCCTCCCGATCGCCTGGGCCCGCAAAAAGCTTTAGCGCCCGGAAGAGCCGAAGCCGCCCTCGCCGCGCTGGCTATCGCTCAGTTCGCCTTCCACCCATTCCACCGGCGTATATTGCGCCACCACCATCTGCGCGATCCGGTCACCGGCCGTAATCTGATACGTTGTCTTGCCGAGGTTCAGCAGAATCACTTTGATCTCGCCCCGGTAGCCAGGGTCAATCGTGGCCGGCGAGTTCGGAATCGTGAGCGCGTGCTTCAGCGAAAGCCCGCTGCGCGGCCGGATCTGCGCTTCGTAGCCGGGCGGCAGTTCAATGGCCAGCCCCGTCGGCACCAACTGCGGCTGGCCCGGGGCCAGCAGGACGTTCTCGGTCGCGCACAGGTCCATCCCCGCGTCTTCGTCGGGGCCATGAGCGTACTTGGGCAAAACGGCGGCCGGATGGAGCCGGGTCATCTTCATTTGGATCATCGACGTTAGAATAGCGTGAGTGCCTCAAAGAGTAATTGCCATCGGCCCGATGCCGCCCGAAAAGTCCGCTTACGCCCTGGCGCGCTATAGCCGGTCCGCAGATTCCATCCGGCAGTCGATTGAATGGGTCCGCACCCACGATTCAGCCAAGTTTCTGGACAATTTTTACTTCCAGTACGGCCACGCCTCCATCGCCGATTTGGGTCACCTAGCCCTGTGTTTTGAGGGCATTAGCGAGCTGGCGGCGACCGAAATCGAGGACGAACAGCTGTGGGATGGCCAGGCCAAGTCCTCCCGGTATCAGGACTTCTCTCAGCTTGGCGTCATCACCCCGCCCGAGTTCACCGCCGAAGAGGCCGCCCGCTACCACGCTGCCGCCGCCGCTCTCATCGAGACCTATGGCCAAGTGCGCGAATTGGCCTTCAAGCAACTCACCGAACGCCTGCCGAAACCGGCGGAGATGTCGCAGCCGGCCTACGAGCGCAACCTCGCCGCCCGCGCCTTCGACGTGGCCCGCTACCTGCTGCCCTTCGGTGTGCCCACCAACATCGGCCAGGTCACCAGCATCCGGACCCTGGAACGCCAGATCCGCCGCATGAAGGCCAGTGAATACGGTGAGTTGCGCCAGATCGGCGACGAGACGGCCGCCGCCTGCGCCGCCCAGCCCGAGTGCCTCTGGGATGCGGCTTCCACTGAGCCCATCGCGCCGACGCTCGCCAAGTACGTCAACGCCGATGAGCACCTCGCCCAGTCCCGTAAGGACCTCGCTCTCTGGGCCCAGCAGAACTTGCCCATCCTGCCCGAGGCCGTCGACGAGATTGACCTGCTGCGCCCCTCGGAGTTGGCCGCCGATGTGGTCGCCACGCTGCTCTATCCGGTCACCCACGCGCCCTATCGCAGCCTCTACGACGCAGCCGCCGGATGGTCCGCCGCGCGCCGTGCCGAAGTCATCGAAGTTGCGCTGCGCTCTCGTGGCAAGCACGATGATCTGCTGTCGAACTTCCGCGGCGGCCTCTACGTTTACGACATCATCATGGACGTCGGCGCCTACCGCGACCTCCACCGGCATCGCCGCTGCCAGCAGTTCCGCCAAGCCTACGATGGCCGCCTGGGCTATGCCACTCCCGACGGTGCCCCGCCCTTCTACGCCGCCGCCATGGATGCCGCCTGGGCCGCCATGGGCACGCTACCCCAACCCGGCTCGCATTACTTGCTGCCCTTCGCCGCGCGCGGCCGATTCTTGTTTAAGATGGACTTCGCCGAAGCCCAGTACATCGCCCGTCTCCGCAGTGGCGTCAAAGGCCACTTCAGTTACCGGCGCATCGCCTGGGCGATGAAGGAACGCATGGAGAAGCTAGAACCCGAGTTGGCTCACCTGATGGCTGGCACGCCGCCTTGGGAGGAGGATCCGCTCACCCGATGAGTTGGGGTTATCTTGAAGACGCCAGTGGCATCAAAGGCCACGCGGAACGAATCTGCGTCCCCGCCAACGAAGCCGAACTGTTGGCCATCCTGGCCGAAGCACAAGCCGCGCAAATGCCCGTCACCATTGCCGGTGGCGGTAGCGGCGTCACCGGCGGACGTGTGCCGCAGTCCGGCTGGTTGATTTCCATGGAGAAGTTCCGGCGCCTGGAAGTTGCCGAGGGTTGCGCCATTGCCGGCGCCGGAATCACTTTGCAGGAACTGCACGCCGCGGCCAAGGCTACCGGCCAGTTCTATCCGCCCGATCCCACCGAGACCATGGCCTTCATCGGCGGCACCATCGCCTGCAACGCCAGCGGTTCGCGCAGCTTCAAGTACGGCGCGACGCGCCGCTGGGTTCAACGCCTGCGAGTGGCTTTGGCCGATGGCACCGTGCTCGACGTCAAGCGCGGAGATGCGATCGACTTCGCCGTACCCGAAGTGCCGCAGCCTAAAGCGCGCAAACACTCGGCCGGCTATCCGCTGAAGCCCGGCATGGACTGGATCGATCTCTTCGTCGGCGCCGAGGGCACGCTCGGCCTGGTGATCGAGGCCGAGTTGCGCCTCTTGCCCAATCCGCCCGCGCTGCTGAACGGCGTGGTGATGTTTGCGTCCGACGAAGCCTGCCAGGACGCGCTCGAAGCCTGGCGTTCAGTGCCGGACCTGCGCATGCTCGAGTACGTCGACGAGGCGGGCCTACGCCTGATCGCTCAACGCTATCCCGAAACGCCGCGCGAGGCCCGAGCCGCCCTTATCATCGAGCAGATCGGCGACGATACAGACGCCTGGAGCGACCGGCTCGCGAAACAGCACGCGCTTGAACGGCAATCCTGGTTCGGCACCAACGACGCGGACCGCGAACGCTTCCGCCAGTTCCGCCACGCCTTGCCTGAAACCGCCCTGGCCGTCTCACAGCGCAACGGCTTCCCAACCCTGCTCACTGACTTCTCGGTGCCCATCGACCAACACCGCGACATGCTCACTTACTACCGCAAGAGCCTCGACGCGGCGATGCCGGGCGAGTACTGCATTATTGGCCATGTCGGCGACGCCCATGCCCACGTCCTGATGATGCCCACCACCGAACAGCGCTATAACGCCGGCGTCTGGCTGCTCACCGAGTTTGCCCGGAAGGCGGTTTCGCTGGGCGGCTCGGTTGCCGCCGAACACGGGCTCGGCAAGAGTAAGTCGAAGTTACTCGCTGTACAGTACCGGCCGGAACACATCGCCGCGATGAAAGCGGTGAAGCGCCGCCTGGATCCGGATGGCCGGTTAGGTCCGGGAACTCTGTTTCCGCCCTACTGAGAGAACCAGAGCCGTCCCGTTCGCCGGACGGTCTCGCCGGGAGCGCAGTCCGGGAACTTAGGGTCCGAGTGCATGCACGGGCAGCGCGGATTGCCCCACACCCGCTGGCAGTCCTCCCACTCGGTGGCCACCCAACGCTCGCCCGCCCGTGTCTCGGCACGCGGCGATTCGAGCTTCTTGTTGTCGTTCGTCTGGGCCGCGAACGCCGGCGCTCCGCGGAACATCGCGCAGACTTGGGCCCGCATGTTCTTGAGCGCGGTATCCGAGCCATTGCGGATCCAGCACTCCATCTCCACCACCTGCTGATTCAAGCGGATCGACGCGCCGATCGCTACTTTATCCGGCAGCAACCACTCGTTCGTCAGCGAGCCATCGGGTTTCCGCTCCCAGTCGCGGTTCTCGATCCTCACATTCTGTTCATCCCACCTGGTCGGGATATGCGTGTGGCCGAGGAAGTGAATCTTGCCATTGGCCATCACCGCTTCCGGCAGGTCCACCACCAGGTAGCCCGCACCCTTCCAAGGCAGAAAGACGGAGGCCTTGGTGCCGCGCATCGGGTTTACGGCGCCTTCCAGGAAGCCGATCCGCATGTGCTTCCCGCCTGGATATGGCCGCAGCCGCAGGCCGTCAACGACTTTACCGGCGCGTTCCGGCAGGCCGGTGACGAGCTGCGCTTCGGCCGCGGTGTAGCCGTGCTCACGAATGACGCCGCGCCAATAGGGCAGATCCTGCCGCGTGGCCTCCACTTCGAGCGGCAAAGGCAAGGGGGCCGGCTTGGGCTTGTAGCGGGCGCTGAGTAAGGGGTCCTTCGGCGTTCCTAGGTACGGCGCGAGGTCGCGCAAGGCGAGCGTCCGAAAGCCGTTCGCCTTCAGATACTGCATGTACCTTCGGAAGGCCTCGGGCGGCGTGTGCACCCATGGATGTACCACATCGGGCACGCCATGGAACTGCAGGACGACGGTCTGCCCCGAGTTCACGACGCGCTCGAAATGGTCCATGGTCCAGTCAGGGTAAGCGTCGCCCGTGGTGGGGATCAGCAGGGGATGATGCTTCAGCGGGTTAAAGGCAGGCCCGATCGCCATCTTGCCGTACTCCACCTCAGGTTGCGCACCGCGGCGCGCAAAGCGAATCCCGTTCTCACGGAGCACCGCCAGGGCTTCCGGCCCGAAGGAGTTGCCGGGCCAGGCAAAGCTCACCGGCTTCGGCACCTTCACCCGGTTGAGTTCGTAATCGACCAGCGCCAGTTCGGCGGCCAGACGGGAGGCGGCCCGCGGGGTCGAGAGGTCGGCATGCGTCCAGGTATGGTTGCCGATCTCGAAGCCCATGCCGTGGAGTTCGGCGATGTCCTGCCAGGAGAGGAAGTGCTCGGCGTCCTGCATCCACCGATGGGTGACGAAGAAGGTGGCGTTGAAGCCCAGTTCGCGCAGCAGGGGCGCCACTACGGTTCGATGCGATTTCACCGCGTCGTCAAAGGTGAGCACCACCGTTTTGGCGGGCAACACCTGGCCCGCCGTCATTAACATCCCAAACTGCCGCCGGTTCATGGCGACTATATTATCCGAGTCCCATTACCTTCCAGCCAGCGCGATAGCGGCGCTTCAGAAAGACGTTCGCCGCCTTCTCGTTCTTAAAACGCAGCTTCGCCGAATCCCATTCCAGGGTCGTGTTGGGGAAGCGGGTCGCCAAACTGCCGAGTAACACTGACTCGCTTAACGGGCCCGAGTAACTGAACGCCGTCGAAGTTTTGCCATTGCCCTTGATGGCCTCAACAAACTCGTGATAGTGGTTATTGGCCTTGATCTCGGGAAGTCTGAAGTCTGCGTACTGCGCGCGCGGAAAGAGCTGCGGCATAGTGAAGTGCGGCAACAGCATGACGCCCTTCGTGCCAATAATCACTGACCCGGTGCCGGGCCACTTCGCGCCTTCCACCAGGGCCTCGACTTCAGCTGAAGGACGCGCATCGCCGTCGTACCAGGTGACGGGCACCGTCTTGCCGTCGGTAAACGGTGTGCCCGGATAGACGTACTTGACGATCGCGTTGATTGCCCAGTTATTGGCCGTGGGCGCGGGGCCTTCGGCGCGCACGGTCAGTGGCGCGGTGAGTCCGAGCGCACCGAAGACGGGGTCATAGACGTGGCAACCCATATCGCCGAAAGTGCCCGTGCCGAACTCGAGGCGCTTGCGCCAGTTCCCCGGATGGCAGTAGTCCTTGATGTAGCTCTCGGGCCGGCCGACGCCCACCCAGCCATCCCAATCGAGTGTCGACGGCACCGGATCGCTGGTGCTGGGACGGGGTTCCAGGTCGCCCCATTTCTTGTTGCTCCAGGCATGGACTTCCTTCACCTTGCCAATCACCCCGCTTTGCACCAGGTTGACGGCAACTTGATACTCGGCGAACGAATGAATCTGAATGCCCATCTGGGTGATGAGGCCCTTCGATTGGGCGTATCTGGTGAGTTGCCGCGTTTCGTGGACGTGCGACGTGAGCGGCTTCTGGCAGTAGACATGCAACCCGTAGCGCATGGCGGTCATGGCCTGCGGGGCATGCATGTGGTCCGGCGTACCGACGCAAACGGCGTCCAGGTTCTTGTGCTCCCGCTTCAGCATCTTGCGCCAGTCCTGATGTAGCGTGGCCTTGGGGTAGGTGGCTGCGACGCGGCCATTTCGGGAGGTGTCAACGTCGGCGACGCAGACGAGATCGACGGAAGGGTGGGTCGCGATGCCGTGCAGCGTGGCGTAAGCCATCGCGCTCGCGCCCATGGAGGCCAACCGCACACGGTCGCTCGGCGGGGCGGAGATCAGATTCCGGATGAAGAAGGGTGCGGCGAGCGCCGAGCGTCGGGAGAGGTTCATACCTCCCCATTCTACCGGCCCATGCTGTGCAAATACGCAATTACCGCGCGAGTTAAGTCAGATTCCACGCGCGGCGTGAACGGCGACGTCCGCGGTTCGTAGCCTCCCTCTTCAAACGCCTTGGCCGTCGGCAGGTAACCGAGCCAGCCGTTCGTATAGCCGAAGAAAAAGGTATGGCGAAAGGGGGAGGCATGGCGCACAGCGAAGGCCAGTTCGCAGAACATCTCGACGGGCGCCGCCCACAAAACCGTATCGTTGAGGCGCAAGTAGCGCACCGGAATGCGGACTGATTTGTCCTGCGTGGTGTAGCGTTCCAGACCCACGGGCCAGCCCATGCCGGCCTTGCGCGGCGTCTCGACGAACGTCTCGGCTGATTGCAACTGCACCGGCCCCGCCGGGGCGTTCAGATAACGGTTCGCTTCGAGAATCCGATCGCCCAACAGAACGCCGAACTCCGACAGGTGGCCGGCTTTCGGTGACGGATACACGCTATAAATCGGCGCGATGTTGCCCGCGGCACCGTTGATGTAGAGCATCGGCACGCCAAGCTTGCCCTCGACATAGGCCGCCACCGTACCGGGTCCATCGCCGCTCACTTCCATGAACTGGCCACCCATCACCGTCCCATGCATGGCGTAGTTGGCGATGAGTGCGAGGGGCTTGCCGTCGGGGTGGTCCAGGCGGATGAGGCCGATCTGGCGGTCCACCGGACCATCAGGGTTCAGGCCCAACGAGATCTTGCCGTCGATATCGCGCGCCCTCCGGTTGATGTTGGCTTGCGCGCTGCCGGTGCCGATGCCCATCCGAGCGGGGGCCAGGCGGGCGCGGGCATCCTTGATGCCTTGGATGAGGGACACGATCGCGAACTCGGCATAGTCTTTGTTGAACTCATGGTCGGAGCGGCCCTGCAGTAGCACGTCGTACATGCCGGGCGGACCCACTTCGGGCCCGGAGTGCGTGTGCGTGACGGTCCACCAGACGTTGCGCGCGTCGATGCCCGTCTCCTGCTTCAGGCGTTTCGTCGCGTCGTCGTAGACGCTGGGCGAAAAGATGCAGAGATCGGAAGCAACCAGGAAGAACTGCGTCGTGCCGTCGTCCAGCGCGACGATCTTGTGGAAAATAGGGTCATGCACGCCGGTTGAGAGTCGCGGGCCGTAGCCCATCAGCCACTGTGGTGTCTTCGGTGTGATGTCCACCTTGACGACGGAAGCCCGGAAGTCAGCTGCGGCCAGAGTACCGGCCAGAAGGAGGAAAGCGATCATACGTTGCACTGCCGAAGCTTCTCACAACTTTCAGACGTGAAACAATAGCGGCCAGCATGCGACGCAGAGAGTATCTGATGACCCTGGCCGGCGCCGGTGTGGCGGTGGCGCAGGACTTCCCCCGGCGAGTGCCCGGCTACGAGGCCCCGCTCTTCCACCTGCATAAAAAGTTCGGCGCGCCGGTGAAGATCGCGAGCATCGAGTACCTGGCAAAAGGCAAGGTCACATTCGTCCGCGCCACCAGCACCGACGGCGTGGTAGGACTGGTGCGCACCAAGGACATCGACGACTTTGTACCGATCCTGCTGCGCCGGGTGATGCCGTTCTTTGTGGGCAAAGATGCGCGGGATCTCGAGAGCCTGATCGATGCGGTCTACATTCCCCACTACAAGATCTCCGGGCAGACTTTCTGGAGTCCCGTCGCCGCCGTCGAACATGCCATCTGGGATCTGTTAGGGCGGACGGCGAAGAAGCCGGTGTGCGAACTGATGTACGGCATGAAGCGCAAGGAGATTCCGGTGTATCTCTCGGGCTCCGGACGTGAGACGACCGCCGAAGAAGAAGTTGACGTCTACGTGCGCGGCTTGGCCGAGACCAATACGGAGGCGATGAAGTTCAAGATCGGCGGGCGCATGTCCCGCAATGTCGACACTTACCCAGGCCGTACGAAGAAGATGCTCGAGTTAGCGCGCAAGCGGATGGGAGACGGCACCACGATTTACGTGGATGCCAACGGCAGCTACGATGCGGCGGCGGCGATTGAAACGGGTAAGTGGC
>JALHNI010000007.1 GCA_022843605.1 Bryobacter sp. | reverse complement strand
CCACCAATGCCGTGCTGGCGGAAACCGTCGTCCCAGTCAGCCGGAAGAACCTCCTAACCGCTCGATTCGAATGGTCCCAACGCGATGAACTCTTCGAATACAATCACAATCTGGCGCACCGGATCTTCGATGAGACCGGAAAGCGCGCACACAATGTTGCGGCATACACCGTTGGATACACGCGCGAACTCGGCTCTGCGGGTCCGGTGCAGACTGCGGTGGGCTTCAATGTCACCGCGTACTCGATAGCCAGCACCCTCAAGCCCTACTACGGATCGAGCCCTTACGGCACGAGCGTCTTCCTCCGCTTTAGGCTGAATCGACCTGAATAATCTGTTGCGGGCCGCTTGGCTTCGTCGGAAGCGGCCTTCCTACTTCAAACGGGGACTGGCGGCCAATTCACCGGTTGTTAAGCTAACATCAGTTCGGATCGTCAACAACAAGAAAAGGCGTTGGTGCCCGCTTCTCCGTCCGCGCCGTGGACCTGACGGTGGATTCCACCGTCCTGTGGGTCGGCGCCGGGCTGGCACTCGCCGCCTCAGCGCTCCTCGCGTTTGCGCCGCGCCTGCCCTCCGGCGACCGTCCCAACGGGCTCAGCCTTAACTCCGGCAGTGCCTGCACCACCGGCGGAGCGTCGCACCGCCTGCAAGCCTTCGCCGTGGGAGGCGTTGATGCCCGGCACCCCGGAAGGGGAGATTTTCACTCACCCCAACTTTCCCGATCTGGTATCCCCTGCCGAATGTCTGGCACCAAGATCTGTCTGGCGCCAAGATCTCCCAGTCAACCTAATATTACCTTGCGCACATAGTGCCACATCAGCCAAAAGTAGATCCCTAACAATGACAGCCGGGCCGACCAACGAGTGAACGCCTCTGACTCTAGATGAGATCGGTCGCGCCCCCAAACGCGAAACTTGTTAAGAAAGCGCCTTGTATCACGCTCCAGAAAGAAGCACAACAAACCGTACAGCAAAAGCAATATCCCTAGGGGAGGTGACTCCATAGGATCATAATCAATAATTCCCATGGTCTTACGCTACATCCCGTCGTTGCCGCCGTAACTGTGGTTCCGGTCCCGTCGCTCTAGCCCGCCCCCGCCCGGCACCCAGGACCCGGCCGATTCGGTTTACAGAATGAATGTTACACGAACAGAAAAAACGGGGTCACGTTGGTAAGAGCCCACTCCGGCAGGGTATCCCGTCAACGGCCCGACCGCACCAGGACGACGAAATCATGATGCGGAGGTGCGGCCTTCGGAGTAATCTGGTCTAAGATGAGGGTCAGTTCGGAATCGACGAGTTCTTTGTCGAAAGCCCACCGTTTCCATCGGCTCCTCGCTTGGCCGACCCTCGCCTTCGTAGCCGCCATCGTCCTTCGTCGTGCTGGCCTGCGCTTCACCGATCCCTGGCTCGACTATCTCTCTGACTTCGCTCTGTGCGTCTTGCCCTTCTTCCTCATCCGGCCACTGCTGCGCTTGCCCTTCTGGGGGCGCACTGCCGGCTGCGTCCTGCTCTCACCGATTCTCCTCCTGGCCCTCTTCTTCGCTTTGGCCACCGCCGCTTGCGACTCGCCGCGTCTCCGCAACGATCCCCGCTTACACCAGGACTTGGGCCTCCTCCACTTCCCCGGTTACCAGGTTCGTATGCGTCAGGACTGCAGCCGCGGCGGCGCCACTGTCGGCTGCTACGTCGACGTCTGGCAGGAGTTCCAACTGGCTCCCGGATTTCAACTCCGTCGCCCCATCGATAGCGCCTACCACGGCGGCGGTACCCTCGAACGGGTTGGCGAGCATGCCATCCGCGTCCACCTTCCCCAACGCGACGGCCTTCCGCGCCTTCACCGGCTCAATCCTCATCCTTTCCCCGCGTGGTAGCCTGATCGGCGGATGCACGACTCACTCAGCCGCCGCCAACTCCTTGCCTTGGGTCTCGCCACTCCCGCCTACACTGCCGCCGTGCCCGGCGAAACCCATCAGGCCACCGGCTGCAAAGTCGGCGAGATGACGCCCACCTCCGCCCGCTTCTGGCTACGTCGCACCGCCTCATCTCAGCGACTCGCCAGCGGCATCGTCCGGCGCGGTCAGGGTAAGGATGCCAGGTACCTGTCCCCCGGCTTGAGTCCCGATTCGCTCGAAGGCGCCGCACTCGGCGCGCCTGGATACCTCCGCGTGGTCTACCGCGGACCTAACTCCGGTGCCAGCCCCTGGCTCGACGCTGCCTCCGCCGCCGACTTCGCCGTCCTCACCGACCTCAAAGGTCTCCGGCCCAACTCGGCCTATACCTACTCCATCGAAACCCGCGCCGCCCGCAGCCGCCGCGTCGACGGCGAACTCAACGGTGCCTTCCGCACCCTACCCATCGCCAATGCTCCCGTGCCTGCCAGCATCGCCCTCCTCAGTTGCCAGATGTACTGCCACATGGACCGTCCCGACGGCTTCCACATCTACGACAGCATCCAGCGCGACGCCCCCCAGTTCCTCCTCAGTTGCGGCGACAACGTCTACTACGACAACGAAGACCCCATCGCCAATAGCGAAGCCCTGGCGCGCTATCACTGGCAGCGCATGTACAGCCTGCCCACCCTCGTGAGCTGCCTGCGACAAGTCGGCGGCTATTGGCAGAAAGACGATCACGACGTTCTTTCCGACGATGCCTGGCCCTCGCGCACCGATCCCAAGATGCAGCCCCTCACCTTCGCCCAGGGTCAACGCATCTTTCGCGAACAGGTGCCCGTCCCCGCCACCGGCCGCCTCTACCGCACTGTGCGGATCGGCTCGGACCTTGAACTCTGGCTCCCCGATTCGCGCGACCATCGCTCCGCGAATACTGACCCCGACGGACCTCAAAAGTCAATTTGGGGAGCCGAACAGAAACAGTGGCTCATGTCTTCACTCAAGGCCAGCACCGCCACCTGGAAAGTCCTCGTCAACCCCAACCCCCTCGTCGGGCCTGATCGCAAAACGAAGAACGACAATCACTCGAACGCCGGCTTCGCTCATGAGAGCCTCGAGTTCCGCCAGTTTCTCAAGAGCAACTTCGACGGCAACGTCATCTCCGTCTGCGGCGATCGCCACTGGCAATACCATTCCATCGACCCGGACACCGGCCTCCACGAGTTCGGCTGCGGCGCCGCCTCTGACCTTCATGCTGGCGGCACGCCCGGCCTCGATCCCGTCCGTCATCAGTTTCATCGTGTCCTGGGCGGCTACGTCACCCTGGATCTCTCCCGTGAATCCGGAATCAGTTCGCTAAGCGTGCGTCATCGCGACGTGCATGGCGCAACCATGCATCAGCACCTGTTTCGCCGCAACCAAGCTGGTTAGTGTCAGACGTTGGGTGAGTCAGAGCAAACCCCCAACTATGTGGCGCGTTGGCTATCGTATTCGCATAGCTTGTTTCTCAACTCGGCTAGGTTTAGGCCCGAGATCAGGGAACCATCTTGCGCCGATATCCAATCTATCAATCGAAGACTGATTGTCGGTCGTCGATCATCGGGGATTTGGGGGAGATCCGGGTGACTAAATGACCACACTGTCGCTACCGACGTCCTGAAAAGTGGAGTTTGGGCCAACTGCGAGTTCAACCATATGATCTGCCTCATGCAAGACGATCGAGGGCAACGCATCCCCACCACTTGGATCAGGCGGGAGCTAAAGGTCCACTTCGCCTTCGATGCAGCGGACAGTGTCGCGGGCGATGAGGAGCTCTTCATCAGTGGGGATGACGTAGGCCTCGAGGCGGGAGCCGGGCTGGTGAATGGCGCCGCCTTTGCCGTTGGCGGTGTTGGCGTCCGGGTCAACGCTCAGGCCCATCCATTCCAGGCCGGCGCAGATGCGTGCGCGGATCTCGGGTGAGTTTTCCCCGATGCCGCCCGTAAAGACGATGGCGTCGGCGCCGCCCATGGCCGCCAGGTAGGAGCCAATGTACTTGCGGGCGCGGTAACAAAACATTTCAATGGCCAGCGACGCGCGGCGGTCGCCGTTGGCCTGCACTTCGTCCAGCAGTTCGCGCATGTCGTGCGTGAGTCCGGAGACGCCCAGCAAACCCGATTGCTTGTTCAGCAAACTCTCCACCTCATGTGGGTTCAGGCCCTCCTTGGCGCCGATGAAGACATCAATGGCGGGGTCCACGTCGCCGGAACGCGTGCCCATCACCAGCCCTTCGAGGGGGGTCATGCCCATGGAAATGTCGATCGACTTTCCCGCCTGAATGGCGCAGGCCGAGCAACCGTTTCCCAGATGCAGGGTGATGATGTTGGTGTCCTCAAGGCGGCGGTTGCGGATCTTCCGGTAGCGGTAGGCGACATAGCGGTGCGAGGTGCCATGAAAGCCGTAGCGGCGCACGCCGTGGCGGCGGTAGAACTGATAGGGAATCGCGTAGAGGAACGCGCGTTCGGGAAGGGTTTGATGAAATGAGGTGTCGAACACAGCGACCTGCGGCAGGGAGTGGCCCAGCAGTTCCTGCACCGCCCGAATCCCCCGCGCATTCGCCGGATTGTGCAGCGGAGCCAAATCCGTGAGTTGCTCAATCGCGCGAATGGTCTCCTCGGTGAGGAGCATCGAGCGGACGAAATGTTCGCCTCCATGCACCACCCGATGCCCAACCGCATGGATTTCCGAGATGTTCCGTACCTCACCAATACCGGATTCGGGCGACACGATCCAACGCACGATGTGATCGAGCGCGGCCCGGATGTCGCGCAGCGGCGCGCCATAGCGGTGCGACGGGCCATCGCCGGCCTGCATGGTGAGCACGGCTTCACCGCCGAGCCGTTCGATGACGCCTCGCGCCAGGCGGCGGTCCGCGTCTTGGCGCATGGCTTCGCGATCGGTGGAAATCAATTGGAACTTGATCGTGGAACTGCCACAGTTCAGGACCAGAGTGTTCATGGTTCAGTCGCCCCCGTCGATTCGCAAGCGAGTCTAAACACTCACCACGGGGCACGGCGCGGTGCGGATGATGGAGTACGAGTGAGTCCGAAGGCGGCCCAAGCCTTCGGTAACCGCGCCCCGGGCGATGACCATCAAGCCAGCCGCCTCCCGGTCCGCCACCGCACGCGCCACCTTGGCCGGTTCGCCGCCTTCCACCACGAAGCGCGCCTCAATGCCCAGGCGTTGTAGCAGACTACCCACTTCCGCTTCCGCGTCGATGATGAGGGATTGCACAAGGTCGCGGTCGAGATACCGGGCGGGCCTGGTCTCTGCGGCAGGTACGGCGTGGAGGACGACGAGTTCGGCGTCATAGCTCATTGCGAACGCCTCCGCCCAGCGCAAGGTGCCTTCGCTCTGTTCACCGAGGTCGATCGCACAGAGGACCTTGCGGACGGCAATTTCTTCAGGGTCAGGGGTGTTCTCCAAGTGGACGTCGGTCCAAACCGGGCACACGGCGTCATGCAGCACCTTGGCGGTCATGGAACCGAGGATAAAGCGGCGGAAGGGGCCCAGGCCATAGGTGGGCATCATGATCAGGTCGGTCCCGTCCTGCTTGGAATACTCGATGATGCGCGTGGCGGGATCCCCATCGGCGACGGTCCGCTTGACGTCGAGATTCTGAAACTGGCCAGTGAGATAGCCGCTCAGTTGCTTCCGTGCGGCATCGCTCGCCGCCTTGTAGGTTTCCTCCAACGCCAGGGTACCCATCAGATAGTCATTCTGGCTGACGACATTCAGCAGCGTGACTTCGGCCTGAAAGTGCCGGGCGAGGTTCTCGACATAGTGAGAGGCACCGAGACAGTTTGCGGAGAAGTCGACCGGGAATAGGATCTTACGAATTCTGACCATGGGGGGCCACGCTCCTTGGGAAATGTTGGGGCCACGCCCGTGACACTGGCATTGCATCATGTCGTACGGGTTGAATGCAAGGTTCCTTCGGGAGGGGCATATAATCGGGAGCGGACCGAGACGGATGCGAATTCTGATTGCACTCTACGCCGGACTTTGTTTTTCCGCCGACTTGGCGCTGGAAGGTCCAGCGATTCTGGCTCGCCGGTGCGCGGGCTGTCACGGCGCACGGAACCAGACGGCAGGCGTGGACCTGTCGAAACGCGAAACGGCGGCGGGAAAGCTGGAAGCGGTTTTGCGGCGGGTCCGGCTGGGCCAGATGCCGCCGAACGGGCCGCTCCCGTTGGCCGAACAGGAGTTGCTGGGGCGTTGGATTGCCGCGGGTGCGCCTTGGAAAGCGAAAGAAGAGGGAGTTTGGTGGTCGCTGAGGCCCTTGCGCCCGGTGTCAGCGACTTTGGATCAGCTAGTGGCGGCAAAGTTGCGCGAGAACGGGCTGGCTGTTTCGCCGCCGGCCGATCGCCGGACTCTGATCCGCCGTGTAACCTATGGTCTCACTGGCTTGCCGCCGGCCCCGGAAGAGGTTGAGGCCTTCGTCAAGGATAGTCGTCCGGACGCCTACGAGAAACTGGTTGATCGGTTGCTGGCCTCGCCGCACTACGGGGAACGGTGGGCGCGGCATTGGCTGGATGTGGCGCGATTCACCGAGAGTGAGGGTTTTGAGCGTGACCTGATGCGAGAGCACGCGTGGCCGTACCGCGACTACGTCATCCGTAGCTTCAATGAGGACAAGCCGTATCTTCAGTTTGCGCGGGAGCAGATTGCGGGAGATTTGCTGGAGGCCGGTGCGCGCGAGGGGGTGATCGCGACGGGTTTTCTGGTTTCTGGGCCCACGGATGCGGTGGGGTTGACGTCGGCCGTGGAACGCGAACGGGAAGCGGTTCGCGAGGATCAGTTGGAGGAGATGGTAGGGGCGGTTTCGCAGACGTTCCTCGGCTTAACCACGAATTGCGCTCGCTGCCATGACCACAAGTTCGATCCCATTCCGCAGCGGGACTACTATCGCTTTAAGGCAGCTTTGGCGGGTGTATGGCAGCCCTTTCACGATCCGGCTTCCACGGAACTATTTCCGGATGGGCGGCTGCTGGACGAGCGGCAGCAGGAGGCGGCGAAGGCGCTTAAGAATCGGATGGCGGCGCTCGAGCAGCGTATTGCCGACGCGCACGGGGTCTCGCGTCACCCGCTGGATCCGCAGCCGATCGCGCGCTGGAATTTCGATGTGGATGCGCGGGACCAGATCGGCGCCTTGCATGCCAGTTTGGGATCGAAGGCTCAGAACGTGGATGGGCGTCTGAAGTCGACGGGGGAGGCGACGGTGTTGACGGCGCCCCTGACCCAGGACGTAACCGAGAAGACACTGGAGATTTGGTTTTTCGCGCGGAGCGAGCCCGCGAAGGGCGGCAACCTGATGGAGATTGCGAATCGAAGGGGGTACCGGGGAGCGGCGATCGATGGTATCCGTCTCACTGGCGGCCCGAAGCGGCAGTGGGTGAATGTGAGCACGGCCAGCTTCCGTACCGCGGAGGTCCATGGACCGGAAGAAGTGATCGAGCCAGGCAAGCGGATGCATGTGGCGATCACCTATGCCGCGGACGGAACGATCCGGATTTATCGCAACGGAGCGCCGTACGGCGAAGAGTATCGCCCGGAGGCCAGCGCTTCCGGTAAGCTGCAGACTTATCTCGCGGGCGATGCAATCGTGCGATTTACCTCGACGCCGGATCTCGAACTGGATGAGGCCCGGCTGTATACGTTGGCCCTTTCGGAGCAGCAGGTGGCGAACTCTTACCGGCAGGGCGCGCCGAGCCGGTTGCCCACCGAGACGTTGATCCAGGGGCCGATGCGGGAACTGCGGGCACTGGTGGAGCAAATGGAGAAGCTGCCGAAACCGGAAAAAAGCTTTGCGGCGCAACCTCGGGAACCCGGCGTATCGCATGTGCTGCGCCGTGGCGATGTAACCCAGAAGGGCGACATGGTGACGCCCGGTGGGCTCTCCAGCTTGCCGGGTGCCGATTTCGGATTGCCCGCCGTGGCGCCGGAGCGTGAACGCCGGCTGGCCCTGGCGACTTGGATCGCGAATGAGAACAATCCGCTGTTTTCCCGCGTGATGGTGAACCGGCTCTGGTCGCACCATTTCGGGACGGGAGTCGTCGAGAATCCGAACGACTTTGGTGCGAATGGAGGCGCCCCTTCGCATGAAGACCTCCTCGATCGGTTGGCCGGAGATTTCATTCGCTCGGGTTGGAGTTTGAAGAAGCTGCACAAGACGATCGTGATGTCGGCGACTTACCGGCAGGCGTCGGCCTATCGGCCGGAGGCCGCCGCTAAAGATGCGGGGAATCGCTGGCTCTGGCGGTACTCGCCGCGTCGGCTGGAGGGCGAGGCCGTTCGCGATGCGATGCTGACGGTGAGCGGGAAGCTGAACCGGCAAAAGGGTGGGCCGAGTTTCCGGCCGTTCACGGTGACCAATCCGGGTGGCAGCTACCAGAAGTATGAGCCGCGCGATTCGGATGAGCCGGGACTGCAGCGGCGCAGTGTTTACCGCATGAACATCAACACGGGCGGTGACCCGATGTTAGAGTCGCTGGACTGTCCGGTGCCATCGGTGAAGACGCCGAAGCGGCCATCGACCACCACGCCGCTGCAGGCATTGAGCCTGATGAACAATCCCTTCTCCGTACGGCTGTCGAAGGCCTTTGCGGCTCGCGTGCGCGGTGAGGCGGCGGATGTCGAAGCGCAGGTGACTCGAGCCTTCCTATTGGCTCTCGGCCGGACGCCCTCCGGTGCCGAGTTGGAAGCCGGCGGTGCGTTGGTGAGGGACCAGAATCTTGAGGCCCTCTGCTGGGGACTATTTAATGCCAGTGAGTTTATCCAGATCCCCTAAAACCCGGCGCCAAATGATGCTGGAAGCCGGCTTCGGTTTCGGCTGGCTGGCCACGTCCTCGCTCGACGCGGCGGTGCCGCACTTTGCCGCCAAAGCGAAACGGATTCTGCAGGTGTTCTGCGTGGGCGGTATGAGCCACATGGACACCTTCGACTACAAGCCGGAGCTCGACAAGCGCGACGGCAAGCCGTTTGACATGCCAACTTTCTTTGGACAGGCGGGCAATCTTTATGCCAGCCCGTGGAAGTTCCGGCAACGCGGGCAAAGCGGCCTTTGGGTGAGTGACTTGCTCCCGCACTTGGCTCAGCGAGCGGACCAACTCACCGTGATCCGGTCCATGGTGGCCAAGAGCGCGAACCATATGCCGGCGGTGGCGCAGATGAACACGGGCTTTATCCTCACCGGCTATCCGGCGATGGGCGCGTGGGTGACCTATGGCTTGGGTACGGAGAACCAGAACCTGCCCGCGTTCGTGGTCCTGCCTGACCATCGAAACTATCCTTGGGGCGGTACGCTGCAATGGTCAAACGGCTTCCTGCCGGCAACCGTCCAGGGCACGGCGTTTCGCGGCAGCGGCGATCCGGTACCGGACCTCTCGAGTCCGTTTGACCAGAAACGCGCCTTGCGGTGGGTGAACGAAACCAACCGCGCCTATGCGGATCAGCATCCGGGCGAGAGCGACCTGGAGGCGCGCGTGCGCAGTTATGAATTGGCCGCGCAGATGCAGTTGAGCGTGCCGGACGTCGTGAACCTGGATGGGGAGACGGAGGCGACCAAGCGGCTGTATGGGTTCGATCAGCCGGAGACGAGCTACATGGCACGACGTTGCGTGCTCGCGCGGCGGCTGATCGAGCGGGGCGTGCGATTCGTGCAGGTCTATCACGGGGCCTCGGGCAAGGATTGGGACGCCCACGGTGACCTCAGCGGCAACCATGGCAGTATGGCGCGTGAGTACGATCAGCCCGTCTCCGCACTCCTGCAGGATCTTGAGTCGCGCGGCTTGTTGAAGGACACCTTGGTAATGGGGGTGACCGAGTTTGGCCGCACTCCGGTAGCCCAGGGTGCGGGTAAGAAAGGCCGGGATCATCATCCGAACTGCTTCACCTGCTGGCTGGCCGGCGCGGGCGTGAAGCCGGGGATGGCATACGGCAGTTCGGATGAGGTCGGATACCAACCGGCGGAGAATCCGGTAACGGTCTACGACTTTCACGCAACCGCATTGCACCTGCTCGGGCTGGACCACGAAAAGCTCACTTACTATCACAACGGCATTCGCCGCCGTTTGACGGATGTCCACGGGCACGTGGTGCGGCCGATTCTGGCCTAGCGACGGGCCGGAAGCTGGTAACCCGGCTTGAGCGTTTTGGTGCGATAGAGGCTGCCGCCGGCCGTGATGTAGAGGGTGGTGGCTTCAGGGCCCCGTCCGAAGCCGACATTGGTCGGGCGCTCCGGCGTGGCCAGGTGTGCGAGTTCCTTGCCGTCGGGCGAATAAACGGTGACTCCGAAGCGCTTCTCGTTGCGTACAGCGGCGAAGATGTTGCCGTCCGCGTCGCAAACGAGGCCATCCGGACCGTCCTGCGGCGCGTAGTTCACCAAGGTCTTGCGGAACGTGGCGGAGCCATCAGGTTTCAAGGTGTAGGCCGAGAGTTCCATGCGGCCTTTGCGGGCCGGGGCGCCTTTCGGCAACCGGTCAAAGCCCAAGAAGCCGTCGTCGTTGGTGACGACGTAGAGCGTTTTCTGGTCGGGTGAAACAGCGACGCCGTTGGGCTTGCTGGCATCGGTGACGATGCGGTGAACCTTGCCGTCGGGATCGATGCGGTAAACGCCCATCACTGGCTGTTCCATCGGTTCATGGCCAAGATAGCGTGGGTCACTAAAGTAGATGCGGCCCTGCGCGTCGAGCGCGACGTCATTGGGCGAATTGAAGGGCTTCCCCTCGAAGAGACCGGCCAGGATGACGCTTTTGCCCGTGGACAGGTCGGTGCGGGTGATGCGGCGTCCACCGAAATCAGCACCTTCGGCGACCACCATCCGGCCCTGGGCGTCGAACTTGATGCCGTTGGACATGCCGCTGGGGGAGCGGTAGACAGAGGTCTTGCCGGTGCGGGGATCGAAGCGGAGAATGTGCCCGGCCTGCATGCCGGGAGCTTCTTTGGTGAACGTGATGTCGCTGAAAAAGACGGTGCCATCGGGTGCCACGGCGGCGCCCTCCGTCAGATGGCCGCCCGTGTAGAGCTTTTCCAGCTTTGCACCTGGGACGAAAATCTGGGCGGCAAGTTGGGTGGCGGCGAACAGGAGGATCAATCGCATCTTGGTACGCGATACTATCACGGAGAACCTATGAAGGCTTGGCGATTTTACGGCTTTGGAGATTTGCGGCTGGACGAGGTGCCGATGCCGGCACCGCCGCCCCGGCATGTGCTGGTGAAGGTGCTGGTGGTGCAACCGAGCGTCACCGAAGCGCAGTTGGCGGCCGGCATTCGGACCTTGGCGTTTGACCGGATCAAGAAGCGCCTAGAGACGGAAGCACCGGTCCAGTTGTTTGGCCATGAGTTCTGTGTCCGCATTGTCGAGGTAGGCGAGGGAGTGCGCCATTTTCAGGTGGGAGACCGCGTGGCCGCGCGGGCGAAGCTGCCGTGCGAGAGTTGTCCGCTCTGCGAGTCGGGGCGCGGGCACCTGTGCCGCAAGGGGCCGATCATCGGCTTTCAACTGCCCGGATGTTTTGCCGAGTATGCGGTGCTGCCGGAGATCGCGTTGACCCTGGTGGACGAGCGGATCTCGGACAACGAGGCGGCTTGTCTGCAGTCGTTGAGCGATAGCGTGGCTGCGGTGGAGACCGCGCAGATTCAGATTGGCGATTCAGTGGCGATTCTGGGCCAGGGCAGTATGGGCCTGGAGTGCATGCAGATCGCGCGCAATAGCGGCGCGGGCCGCATCATCACGGTGGACGTACGCGAGGAAGCGTGCGCCATGTCGCGGGAGTTGGGGGCGGATGTCGCGATCGACGCCACGAGCGACGATCCGGTGGAGGCGATTCGTTCGCTGACGGAAGGCAACGGTGCGGACGTCGTGTTCGAGTGTGCGGGCGGGAGTCCGCGGCAGGGGTTGGCCGGCGTGAAGAGCGTGACGCAGGCGGTGGACGCAGTCCGGTCCGGCGGCAAGGTGATCGGCGTATCCTGGTTTGGCGCGCCGTTTGAGCTCGATGTCGACCTGCTGCGCGAACGCAGCCTACGGTATCTGTTTCCGGACATCAGCACGCTGGCGCATTTGCAGCACACGGTCAGCCTGGTGGCTTCGGGCCGGGTTCGCATGAAGCCCATGATCACGCATGTGCTGGAGGGGCTGGATCAGGTGCCCATGGCTTTCGAGATTACGGCGAACAAGGGCAAATACAAGGCAATTAACCCAGCCCAGGTGAGGATGGCGGAATGAAGCAAGTACGTGAACGGCTTTTGAAGTTTGGGGCGGGACCGGTGTCGGACGCGCTGGGTAAGTCCGGGGCGATGGACCACGAGATGCGTCCCTGGTCCGCGAATCCGCGGATGGCCGGGCCCGCATTTACGGTGCAAGTGCACACGGCGGACATTCTGATGGTAAGCAAAGCGCTTACCGAATGTCCCGCCGGGAGCGTGCTGGTGATCGACGGGCACGGCGAACTCAATACGGCGCTTTGGGGAGGGCTGACGACGATGCTGGCCTTGAAGAAAGGGCTGGCGGGCGTGGTGGTAAACGGCGCGATTCGTGATTTGGCGGATATCCGGAAAAGCCAACTGCCGGTTTTTGCCAAATCGATCGTGGCGAATGCGGGCGGTGCGGAGTATGCGGGGCATCTGCAAGTGCCGGTTGGTTGTGCGGGTGTGGTAGTGAATCCGGGCGACTGGCTGGTCGGCGATGAGGACGGCGTCGTGGTGATTCCGCTCGCGCGGCTGGAAGAAGCCCTGGCCACGGCGGCGCGCATTCTGGAGGCGGAAAAACGCATCGCCAAAGCCATTCGAGCCGGCCAGGATCTCGGCGCGATGCTCCGCGTGGATGAGGTGCTGGAGCGCAAACGGAAGGAAGTCTTCGTGCCGCAGTTGCGCGTGGAGTAAGGCTACTCCACCTCGACGATCAGGTCGAAGTATTCGCCATACCGGCGGCCGTCGAGGGTAATGTCGAAGACGACGAGTTGTACGCCGGGCGCTGCGGTGGCATCGGCCTTCAGTCGCAGCGTCACAGTCCCGCGGCTGGTCGCTTGCAGGTCGCCCCGCACCAGTTGCGGCGCGGAGGCGATGCCGATGGGGGTTTGGATCGCGATGCGGTGCTGCTGTGTCCTCGATCTGAAGTTGCGAATGTGCAGCGTGACGTCCTGCGGTTCGCCGCGCCGCAACTTGACCCGGTAGGGCTCGGCGCGCACCCAATAAGGGTCATACCAGTAGCGGTAGTCTTCGTCATTGGCCAGGCTACGGAAGGCTGCCCGTAGGTCATAGGCCCATTGACGATACCGTTCGATGAAGGCCGCCGGCTGGTCCATCACGTAGGAGTGTCCGCCGAGGATGATGTCCGGCTGAATTCGTTTTAGGTACTCAGCGCCGTAGATGTAGCCCTCTTCGAGAATGCTGGAGTTGCGGGCGACCACCGCTTCATGGCCGTTCTGGGAGGGGTCCGCCGGATTGCCAAAGAGATTGTCGCCGGTAAAGACGACCTTGCGCTGATCGATCACGCCGCGGACGGCGAGGGCGAACTCGGTTTGGCCGGGCATCCAGTCGACGTTGAAGTTGAAGCCTTCCCAATCGAGCCGCTCGCCGGGCTTAAAGCGGCGATCGACTTTGAGCGAGGCTACGCCGCGCGGGTAGGATTCGATGGCGGCCGTATAGTCAAACCATTCCGGATGCTCCATTTTCTCGGCCATGTTGTCCAGCGCCCACACTTCGGCGCCCCATTTCTCGCGCAGGTGCTGGGCCTCCAGCATGTGGTCACCATGCATGTGCGTGACGATGCACGCGTCAATCTTCTTCAGGCCAAGCTGCCGCTGCATGCGCTCGATCGATTGGTCGAGGAACTTGCGGTCGAAGAGCCCGCAATCCACCAGCAGACCACGGCCACTGTCGGCGAGGATCAGGTAGAAGTTGACGGCATAGTCCGGCCCCTTGAACTTGTAGAGGTGCGGGGAGACTTGCCAGACGTGCGGGATGGCCGTCGGTGTGGAGGTTCGGTCCTGGTCAGCGCCGGCGAACTTGAAAACGGAGTAGCCGCGGACGTAGAGCGGCTCCAGTTGGCGAAGCTTGCTTTGCAATTCGGCGAGTTGAGCCTTGGCGTTGCGGATCACCGGGCCATGCGAAGGCAGTAGCAGCGCCGGGTTGAACTGCTCGAGCAGCGCCGCCGATTCCACCAGCGCGTAGATGCCCTTGGCGAAGCCGTAGTCCCACTCGGTGTCAAACCAGGTCTGCATGCGGGCGCCATCGACGATGACGTCGCCACTGAAGGCGATCCAGCCGGCGGCCCCTTTCAGCAGGTAACTCATCGCGCCAGGACTGTTGCCTTTCGTCTCGAGGCAATGAAATTCGAGGCCCCGCCAGGTGAAGCTGTCCATCTTGGCGAAGCCGCGGTCGATGGGGATGCGCTCTTTGGGTACGCGCAGGTAGCTGGAGCCGTGTACGGTAAAAGCATCGGCCAAGGACGGCTTCATTTTGCGGAAGGAAAATGGGTTTTCGAAGAAGGCGCGTTCGGCTTGCGGCGCCGCGATCTTCGGCGACCAGGGTTTGAGTCTGGCGTAGCCCTGCAACTGCTCGCGATGGTGGTGGGTGAAGAAGACCCATTCCAGGTGCCTGATGCCCAGTTGGGGAAGGTGTTCCAGGATGCCGCCGTCACCGACGTCGATCAGCAGGGCGGAGTCGCCTTGCCGGACAAGATAGGCGTTGGCGGTGCTGGAGTGAACGTAGACCTCCGTGCCGCCACCGAGGTCGGCCACTTTGTCCAAGGTCCCTTGCGCCCAGCAGAAGGAACTCGCGAGCAGCAGCACGACCAGTTTCATAGGTTGTAGTTTAACGGTCCGGTCAGGCGAAGGCCCAGGCCTCTTCGTACAGTTCAACGATCTGCTCGGCTGTGGGAATGCGCGGGTTGTTGGCGGGGCTACCCGAGGAGAGGGCGTCGTCAGCCATCTTTCTCAGGTGCTGACGGAAGGCCGAAACATCATGCTGGAGGCACTCGGCCAAGGTCGGCACCTTGAGGTCGCGATTGAGTTGCGCGAGGCCGTCGACCAGCGCCCGGCAGGCTTCTTCGTCGGAGTGAGCCGGCGTCGCGAGGTCCATCAGGCGCGCGACTGCGGCGTAACGGGCCGGGTTGCCACTGATGGAGAAGCGCGTGACGGTGGGCAGGAGGATGGCGTTGGAGAGTCCGTGGGCGAGATGGAAAACGGCGCCCAGGGGGCGGCTCATGCCGTGGACGAGGCAGAGCCCGCTGTTGGTGAAGGCCATCCCGCCGTGCAGTGCGGCGACGGCCATTGCTTCGCGCGCTTCGCGATTCGATGGGTCGCTCCAAGCGGTGCGCAGGTTGCGCGCAGTAAGGCGGATGGTGGATTGGGCCAGCGGATCAGTAAGGGCGTTGGCCTTGCGAGAGACGTACGCCTCAAGGCCGTGGGTGAGGGTGTCGACGCCGACGTGCGCCGTCAGTGCGGGGGGCATGCTCAGGCTGAGTTCGTAGTCGACCATGGCGATGCGCGGCATGAGCTTGGCGTCCAGCATCATCATCTTCACTTGGCGGACGTTGTCGGTGATGACGGCGACCTTGGTGGCTTCGCTGCCGGTGCCGGCCGTGGTGGGAATGACGATCACCGGAGGACCGGCCAGTGCGATGCGGTGATAGCCCTGGAAGCGTTCAAGCGGACCGGGATTGGCTATGGACGCCGAGATCACTTTGGCCGTATCGATGGGGCTGCCGCCCCCGATGGCGACAATGCCTTGGGCCTCGGCGGCAAGATAGGCGGCAACGCCGGCGGCGACATTGGTGTCGGTGGGGTCGGGTTGGACATCAGCGAAAACTTCGGCCCGGATGCCGTGCTCGCGGAGTCGATCGAGGAATGGTTGGATCACGTCCGTGCGGACGAGAAAGGCATCGGTGACGATCAACACAGTGCGAAGGCCGAGACTGGCAACGCACTCCGGCAGCTGTTGACGACAGCCGGCACCGCTAAAGATGGCGATGGGCGCGTGGAATACGTGGCTCATGGGGGCTCCTTTAGAATTGGCGCGTCCAGTCTTTGGGCCAGCGTTCGACGACCACCTTCTCCTGAGTAAAGAAGCGGACGGCATCCCGGCCCTGGCCGTGCAGATCTCCGAAGAAGCTTTCGCGCGCGCCGCTAAAGGGGAAGAAGGCCATGGGAGCGGCGACGCCGACATTGATGCCGACGTTGCCGACCTCGGCTTCGCTACGAAACTTGCGGGCGGCATCGCCGCTGCGGGTGAATAGGCAGGCCATATTGCCGTAGCTACCGGTATTGACGAGGGCGATGGCTTCGTCGACCGTGTCGACTTCGTGCAGGCTGAGCACGGGGCCGAAGATCTCGGTGCGCGTGACATCGCTTGCCAGGGGCAGGCCCTCGAGGATGGTGGGCCGGATGAAGTTGCCGAGTTCGCCGCCGGCGATCTGCGGGTAGCGTCCATCGACGGTGAGGCGTGCGCCGTCGCTGACGGCGCGGTCAACCAGGCTGAGAATGCGGTTGCGACTTTCAGGGCTGATCACCGGCCCCATCTGGACTTCGTCCAAACCGTTGCCGGTGGTGCGTTGCGCAGCGGCCTGCCGCAGGCTGTCGCCGAAGCCTTTTCGGGCGTCGCCCACGAGAATGGCCATGGACGCGGCAAGGCAGCGCTGCCCGGCGCAGCCGAAAGCGCTATCGGCGATCACCGGTGTCGCGTTGTCGATGTCAGCGTCGGGCAGCACGACAATCGGATTCTTGGCGCCGCCCTGACATTGCACGCGCTTGCCGTGGGCGCCCGCGAGGGCGTACACCGCGCGCGCGCCGGCCGAAGAGCCGACAAAGCTCACCGCGCGGACGAGGGGGTGCGAAATCAGCAGTTCCGATGTGTGGCGGTCTCCGTTAAGCAAGTTGACGACGTCCGCGGGCAAGCCGCATTCGGTAAGCAACGTGAAGACCTTCTGCATCGTGAGCGGCACCCGCTCAGAGGGCTTGACGACTACGCCGTTACCACAGGCGATCGCGTAGGGCAGGAACCAGAACGGGATCATGCCGGGAAAGTTGAATGGCGCAATGATCGCGCAAACGCCCAGCGGCTGCCGGATGGAGAACTCGTCAATGCCGGAAGCGATATCCTCCGAGAAGTTGCCCTGCATCAGCATCGGCATCCCGGCGGCGACTTCAACGTTCTCGATGGCCCGGCGGAGTTCACCGCGTGACTCGGCGAGGGTCTTGCCGCATTCGACGGTGATGGTGCGGGCGAGGTCCTCCAGGTCGCTTTCGAGACGCGCCTTGAGCTTGTGCAGCACCTGCACGCGATCGCCAACCGGGACCCGCCGCCATCGTTCATACGCGCTGTGCGCGCTGTTGACGGCTTCGTCGACCTCGGAGGCGGGCGAGATTGGAGTCTGGCCGAGCGGTTCGGCGGTGGCCGGATTGAGCACGGGGAAGAATTGGTTGGCGGTGGAGGCGCGCCATTCGCCGGCGATGAAATTGCGGATCATGGAAAGTTCCTCAGCGATGATACGGGAATGATTCTGTATTGTAAACGCCTCTTCCGCGATGCGGAATCACTTGGCTCCCATTAGAGAGAGCATGTTGCTGCTGGCCGGACGATAGCCAATCTGCACGGAAACCTTCATGGCGGCTTCGCGAATGTCGGTAGCGAAACCTTCGAGGGCGGCCGGGGCCATAACGTTCACCGGCGCGCTAATGCTAAGAGCGGCCACACTGATGCCGCTACGGTCGAAAACCGGCGCGGCGACGCAGCGCAGGCCCATCACGCCTTCTTCGTCGTCGATGGCGTAGCCGCGCTGGCGGGTGAGACGCAGTTCCTCGCGCAGCTCGGTGGGGGAGCAGATGGTGCGTTTGGTGAAGCGCTCCAGCTTCTGGCTGACGATGCGGTTGACGACATCGGCCGGTTGCCACGCCAGAATTGCCTTACCCAGACCAGTGGCGTGCAGCGTTCGGCGCTCGCCGGTATCGGCGTAGAGGTAGAGGCGGCTGGGGCTGCCGACGGTGTGGAGATACAGCACCCAGTTGCCATGCAGCGCACCCAGATGGATAAGGCCAGGGCAGTGGCGAGCCGCTTCCTGCATGATCAGGAAGGCGGCGCGGTAGACGGGCGAGTTGCGCAGATAGGCGGCGCCGGCCCAGAGGGCTTTGCCGGCGAGACGGTAGTGACGGGAGGCGGGGTCCTGCTCGGCGAAGCCGGCTTCGGTGAGCGTGGCGAGCAGCCGATGAGCGGTGGTGAGGGGTTGCTGGAGCCGGGCGGCGATCTCCGCCAGAGGCAATTCGTAAGGCTCCTGCGCCAGCAGGTCGAAAGCCTCAAAACACTTAAGTGTGGAAGACATGCTTTCGCGCCGGCGCGAAGGCTTTGAGGCGTTGGGGGCGGGTCGTTTCGCGGCGGATTTGGTGGCCATCTGGGAAGAACAGCATAGCGCAATTTTCCGCAATGCGGAAGTGCATTCTATTGACATTTACGGCCGACCTGCATAGACTGCCTAAAGTTCCGATAGAAGCGAGTTCCGCATTGCGGAATCTTGGAGGTTTGCATGCGCCAAGTTGCGTGGTTCGTGAGTTTCGCGCTGACGGCGGGATTCGCCGTCGCACAAGGAACCGGAGCAATCACCGGCACGGTGACCGATCCCAACGGCGGCACTGTTCCCGGCGCGATGGTGGTGCTGCGGGAGACGCGCACGAACGCTTCTCGACAGGCTCAGACCGATGCGAACGGCGGTTACACGATCACGCCACTTTCGTCAGGAGAGTACAAGCTCGAGGTGGAATCGGCTGGATTTCAGCGGCTGACGCAGAGCGGCATTCGTTTGCAGATTGACGAACGGTTGCGGGTGGACGTCGCGCTGAAGGTGGGCTCGGTGAGCGAGGTGGTGGAGGTAACCGGGCAGGGCGCGGCGGTGAATACCCAGGATGCCGTGCTGCGCAACGTAATCGACGCCAGGCGCATGGTGGACCTGCCTCTGAACGGCCGCAACGCGCTGCAGTTGGCGGTATTGACGCCCGGGGTCATCCCGATCCGGCAGGATGTCGGCGGCTCCTTTCAGCCCGCGGACCAGGTATCCGTGGCCGTGAGCGGTAGCCGCTCAAACGGTTTGAACTACGTAATGGACGGAGGCGACAATATGGACACCTACCGCAGCGTCGCCAATTCTTTCCCGAATCCCGACTTGCTGCAGGAGTTCAGCGTCCAGACGAATAGCTACTCGGCGGAGTTTGGCGGACGCGCGGGCGGTGTGGTGAACGTGGTGACTCGGTCCGGCGCCAACGAGTTCCACGGAACGGCATTCGAATTTCTGCGGAACTACCGTTTGAATGCGCGCAACTTCTTCGCGCCGACGCACGACGGACTGAAGCGCAACCAATACGGCGGCACGTTCGGCGGTCCAGTGTGGATTCCGAAGCTCTACAACGGGCGAAACCGGACGTTCTTCTTCGGCGGCTTTCAGAAGACGCCGGTACGGTCGGCGCCAAGCAATCTGACGGCCCAGGTGCTGACGACGGCTCAACGGACGGGCGACTATACGAACGTCCGAACGGGGCAGGGTAACCCAGTGATCGTGCGCGATCCGGACGCAGGCAACACGCCGTTCCCGGGCAATCGAATTCCTACGGCACGTCTGGATCCGGTCTTCCAGAAGTTCCTGGCGCAGGGCATCCCCACGACGGACGACCCGGCCGGGCTGTTGCGCTATGCGCGTCCGAACTTCTCGGATAACTCCGAGTGGAGCCTGCGGGTGGACCACCAGTTGAACGAAAACAACCGTCTCTACGGGCGAATCTTTCGCGAGACGAATACCGCGCCCAACCTGGGCGTGCCGGGAAACATCCTCAGCTACACGAACTCCCTGGTTCAGGTGGCGACGAACGCGACGCTCAATTACACACGCGTGTTTCGCCCGAACGTTATCGGCGAGTTCGGCACCACATTCAATCGCTCGTGGGGCATTCGGGGCGAGGTAGCTCCGTTCACCTGGTCGGATCTGGGAGCAAAGTTGACTCCCGCGGCCGGCAGCAGCGACTTTATCCTGAGCAGTGTGCCTGGCTATTTTGCCGTGAACCTGTTCGGCGACACGACGCTCGTCCGGAATAACTTCCAGTACAAGGGCGCCATCAGTTGGCTGCGCTCGAAGCATAACTTCAAGATGGGTGTCGATATCATTCGCCGGCAGTTCAATCTGCCGCATGTGAACGTGAACGGAAACGGCGCCTTCACCTTCGGGCAACTCACCGGCGATGGCGCCGCGGATGCGCTGATCGGCCGGCCGACGAACTTCGCGCAGTCGGATGGCTTCCGGGTGCGCGTGCGCCAGACCGACTGGGTGGCCTTCGTGCAGGACGACTACAAGATGAGCCGCCGGGTCACGATGAACTTCGGCCTTCGCTATGAACCGTTTCGTCCGTGGGAGGACAACTGGCTTTCGATTCCGCAAGCGGCCTACTTCGTGCCCGGTCAACGATCGAATGTCTTTACCGATGCACCCACCGGAATGTTGTTCGCCGGCGACGCGGGAATTCAAAACTCACTTGCGCCGAGGCGCAATCTGCGGCTCGCCCCTCGTCTGGGCATGGCGATTGACCCATTCGGCGACGGCAAAAGCAGCATCCGTATTGGCTACGGCATCTTCTACGACACCTTGATCCCCACGGAGCAAGTCCAGCAGCCCGCCAATCTCCCCATGTTTGCCACCGCGATCACTTTCCCCTTTCCCGCAACCACCGCCGACCCGTTTGCGGGACGCACGACACCATTTCCGGGGCCATCGCCCAAGCCGGCCAACTTTGCGATTCCGCGACCGCTGAGCTGGAACGCGATCGACCCCGATTACAACAACGCTTACACGCAGCAGTGGAACGTAACGCTGGAGCGCCAGGTGCTTGGCGCGGCGAACATCGTACGAGCCACCTACATGGGATCGAAGGGGACGCGTTTGCCGCTGGTGTACACCGAGAATGTCGGTTTGTACGTGCCGGGCCAGTCGACGCGAGCGAACGTGAATCAGCGGCGGCCTTACTGGCCGGACTTTACCGGCGTCAAGGTGATGAAGTCTGTCGCGAACAGCACCTACCACGCCGCTATCTTTACCTTTGAACGGCGCTTCAGCCGCAACTGGAGCGTTACCAGTTCGTACACGTTTTCGAAGAACATTGACTCGGCGGTCAATGCCGGCACCGCGAACAGCGGCGTGATCAACAACCCTTACAACTGGAACAGCGATCGTGGCCTGTCGGATTCACATCGTCCGCACGCTTTCGTGACTTCCTACCTGTGGGATCTACCCAAGCTGAAGGGTATGAATCCGGTGCTGCGGGCCGTACTGGGCGGTTGGCAGAACAATGGCATCGTCAGTGCGTACTCCGGGTTGACGTTCTCCGCGGCTGCGGGCATTGACCAGTCGATGACCGCCAACGGCGCCGACCGCGCGGACATCTCTCGCGATTGGCGGCTGGACTCAGGACGCAGCAAGAACGACCGCATTCTGAAGTGGTTCGATACGGCGGCCTTCTCCTTGCCGCGAGAGGGCACCTTCGGCACGTCGGGCCGTAACATCCTGTCCGGGCCGGCAAGCGTGACGGTCGATTGGGGGCTCTTCAAGCAGATTCCGGTTCGCGAAGGGCACAATCTGCAATTCCGCACGGAATTCTTCAACCTGTTCAACCACGCGAACCTGGGTTTGCCGAACAATAATTTGCAGACGGCACAGTTTGGACGAATTACGAGTGCTGGGGCACCACGGATCATTCAGTTCGCCCTCAAGTACGTATTCTAGATACTTAACCCATGAATTTTCGCTTAGAGGGCAAGACCGCGCTCATCACCGGGGGCGGCTCAGGAATTGGATTGGCCATCGTCACGGCGTTCGCCGAGCAGGGCTGCCGAGTTTTTGCGGGCGACCTGCCGGACAAGGGCGCGGTATTCGAAGGCGTTGACGCGACGTTCGTGCCGCTTGACGTCACCGATGCGGAGTCGGTACGCAGTTCCGTGGAGGCTTGCGGGCCTTTGCAGTTGCTGGTGAACTGCGCGGGCATCATGCACGTCGGTAAACTGCATGAGACAACGCCCGAAGACTATGACTACATCCAGGCGGTGAATGCTCGCGGCACCTATCTCTGCTGCCGCGCCGTGATCGACGGCATGCTGGCGGCGGGCGGAGGCAACATCATCAATCTCGCCTCGGTCGCCTCGCTGATAGCCGTCGAGCGGCGATTCGCCTACTGCGTGAGCAAAGGCGCGGTGCTATCGCTGACCCGGGCGATCGCCATTGACTATGCGGGCCAGGGGATTCGCGCCAACGCGATCTGCCCGGGCACCGTGGATACACCGATGATTCGCGGCTACGTGGATAAGTATTTCGGCGACGATGTCGCGGGAACCATTACCACCTTACATGCGCGGCAGCCGGTGGGCCGAATGGGCACTGTAGAAGAGATTGCCTCGTTAGCCGTGTATCTGGCGAGCGACGAGAGCCGCTACCTGACCGGAGCGGCGATTCCGATTGATGGAGGATGGACCGCTAAATGAAGATTACTCGTCTCAGTTGGGGCGTTATTGAAGCGAACTACGACTGGACGATCGTCCGTCTGGACGGCACTGGCGGCCATTTCGGCCTGGGCGAAGCTTACATGGGTCCCGGGCTGACCGCGATTCTCGACGAGTTGCGCCCGCTGGTGGTGGGTGCCGATGCCTTCCAGATTGAGCAGATCGTGCGGCGCCTGCGCGGCTGCACGGTGCACGCCTCGCCAGGCGTCTGCTTTCACGCCATCGCAGGGATTGAGGCGGCGCTGTGGGACTTGGTGGGCAAGCAAACCGGACAACCGATCTGGAAGCTGCTGGGCGGTTCGTTTCGCAATCGGGTGCGCGTTTACGCGGACTGCCATGCCGGTGACGCGCTGGATAGCATGTCCTCAGTGCTTCAGTCGAGAAAGCCTTCCTGGGCAGGGCCCAGTTCAGCGGTGGCGGCAGACGTGAGCCTCAAGCACCATGGCTGGGACCCTTCGGAGACCGACTTCCCCGCGCCGGGCAAGTATCGTGAACGGGCTCGCGAGATGGCCGATCGCGGCTTCACGGCCATGAAGTTCGACGCTGATATCCCGACACCCTATCCCACCGACAACTACAACCGATCACTGCGGCGCGACGAGATCGACTATGTCTACGAGCGCCTGAGCGCGGTGCGCGCGGAGATCGGGCCGGGCGTCGATCTGGCTGTCGATTGCCACTGGAACTACACCACGGCCGACGCCATTCGCCTCGGGCGCGCGTTGGCCGACCTGGACCTGCTCTGGTTTGAGGATCCCATCCCACCGGAGAGCGTCAGGCAACTGCGCGCGGTTCAAGCCGGTGTTCCCATGCCGGTGGCGACGGGTGAGAACCACTACCTGATTACTGACTTTTTGCGCCTGATCGAGGATGGCGAGGTGCGCGTGCTGGCGCCGGACGTGCAGAAGATTGGGGCGTTAGAGCTGAAGGCTCTGGCCTATACGGCCGATGCCATGGCGACCAGCTTGGCGATTCATAACATCAGTAGCCCGATCGGGACAATCTTCTCGGCGCATGTCTGTGCCACGATCCCGAACTTTCTGGCCCTGGAATGGCATGGCGCGAGTGTTCCTTTCTTCGACGACTTGCTCAGCGCGCCATGGATTGAACTTGGCGAGATCCACTTGAGTGACGCACCGGGCCTCGGCGTCACGCTGAACGAAGAGGTGGCGTATCGCTACCGCAAGCCCGGAGAGGAGTTCTTTTGATGACCTGCCTATTACTGGTGACTTTGGCCATTTCGGTGCATTCCGTACGTCCTGGCGACGATCCGCAGGCGATTTTGGATCGGGCGGCGCCTGGTGACCGGATCGTCTTTTTACCGGGACGGCACGAGCATGGTTTGAAGAAACATCGCTCGCTGCTATTCGTCGATAAAGCCATCGACATCGAACTGCAGGCGGGTGCCACCCTCAGGCTGAAGGATGGTCAGACAGTCCTGGAAAAGACCGCCGAGATTACGACAGACCATGGCGCGCCGAAGAAGATCGACGATCTGGTGGTGGGAGGCAACTATGACCTCGAGTTGGGCGCCACGCTCTACTCGATTCGCATCGACAGCGAGGGCAGCGGAGGCGCTCCCGATACCTTCAGTTGGGGGCATGGTGACACCAACCAATACCAGCACTTTAAGGTGCCCATCACCGGAGACTGGCAGGCGCTGAGCCATGGCATTCAGATTCGCTTTCCAGCCAAAAGCGGCCATACCGTCGGTAGCCTTTGGTTTCTCTCCTACGATGGCCCCGTGTCATACGGCATTCGTGTGGGCCACGGCACGCAGAAAGATTACATCGATGGGGTGCGCATCTTTGGCAAAGGCACCATCGACCTGAACAGCCAGAACAATGTCTCGCCCAGCGGTATGGTGAAGGACATCAACGCCTGCATTCTGGTGCATGGCCGGGTTCGCAACGTGCAGATTGAGGGCGTGACGATGCGCAATACGATGCGTTCTGTGATGCTGTACGGCGAACACACGGGCGTGTTTCTGCAGGGCGGCGCGACGGGTCCGGGGGAGAGTTTTGACGCCGAGAACATCTCGATTGAACGGACCCGCACCATCAATCCGAAGGGTAGCGGTTACTTACTCGGCCATCCTTCGCACCGGGGCCGGCTCAGCAAGGTTCGCTGCAACTATAACTACATGGAGACGCTGACCACGTCAATTGAGCCGAATTTCCGGCTGGACCAGTACGAAGTGATCGGCAACGTCATCAAGAGCGAAGGCCGGGCGATTCACTGCTGGCGGAAGTCAACCAATGGTCTGGTGAAGGATAACGTCCGGATCGACGACACTTCCAATAAAGAATTGGTGATGGTAAATGCGCCGGGCGCTTGGGAACAGCCGGAAAACGTCGTACTCCGCGATAACCGCAATCACCAGAGCGAGCCAGTTGGCTATTGGGCGAACCTGGCCGGTGGAATCAATAATGCCGCCTTGGGCGCTTACTCCACGGTGACCGGCGGCCGGCAGAATGAGGCGATCGGCCCATACTCGCAGGCGCAGGGGTGGCAGGCGCGCGCGATGCGTCCCGGCGAGAATGCCCTCTCCGGAGGTGCGTTCGCCAAAGCGGGCGACGCGCAAAGCAGTACGTTGGTGGCGCGGGCTCTGACGGAGGGTAGTGCAGCCACGGAATTGCGTCTGGCGGGTAACGCCGGTTTGGCGGTCCCCGCTGGCGTCACGGTCACGTTCCGGCTTCTGGTGGCGGCGCGGAGTGAAGCTGGCGCGCAACAAGGCGCCTTTGAGGCAACCGGTTTGGCGTACATGCAATCCGGACAGGTGATGCTTTCCGGAACCAACGTGAAAGTCATCCATCGCAGCGCCGCGGGAATGTCGGTGGCCGTGGAAGGCGGCGGCCAGTTACGGCTTCTGGCGCAGGGTCTGGCTGGAGTCCCGATGCGCTGGGTGGCGCGGGTGGAGTTGGCCGAAGTAGCGTTTTAGGCTGTTCGCAGTTGATAATGGTGCGCATGTTGCGCACCCTGGCGATCGTTCTGTTGGCGTCCTCCACGTTTTCGGCAGGAAGCCCGCTCTTCCGGCAACCAACTCTCTCCGGGACTCACCTCGTGTTTAACCACGCGGGCGACCTATGGATTGTGCCTCGCGATGGCGGCGAAGCCAAACGGCTGACCACGGCCCCAGGCAATGAGGGTCAACCTTACTTCTCGCCCGATGGCCGAACGATTGCATTTACCGCGACCTACGACGGCAACGTCGACGTCTTCACGATTCCCACCAGCGGCGGCGTCCCGACCCGGCTGACCTATCACCCGGACCCCGACACGACTTGTGGCTGGACAAATGACGGACAGCGTATTCTGATGGCGTCTACGCGGCAGACGCATACGCGCGTCAGGCAGCTTTACACTCTCGGTCTGAATGGCGGCCTGCCGGAGATGCTCCCGTTTCCCCAGGCCGCTGGCGGGGCATTCTCGGCAGATAATCTACGCATCGCGTACACGCCCCATGAGCCAGCCTGGGGCAGTTGGAAGCGCTATCGTGGCGGGCGAACCTCTCCGATCTGGATCGCCAAGCTGGCTGACTCTTCGGTGCAGGCGATTCCGCGCGATAACTCAAACGATTGGTCGCCGATGTGGGTGGGCGACAGGCTCTACTTTCTTTCCGATCGCGAAGGCACGTTTACGCTCTATGCCTACGAGCCAAAAACAGATAAGGTGGTTCGGGCGATTCCGAATCAGACCATGGACATCAAATGGGCTTCCGCTCACGGTACGACGATCGCTTATGAGCTGTTCGGCTCAATTCACTTGTTCGATACGAAGACCGGCAAATCGAAGCCCGTACCCATCACGGTAAACGCGGACTTGCTCGAGGTCCGGTCGCGTTTAGAGAAGGTCGGCACCCGGATCTCCAGCATCAGCATCTCGCCCACCGGCGTGCGAGCCGTGGCAGAGGCCCGGGGCGAGATCTTCACGATTCCCGCGGAAAAAGGCGATGTGCGGAACATCACGAACACTTCGGGCGCGGCGGAGCGCGACCCCTCGTGGTCACCGGACGGGAAATGGATCGCCTATTTCTCCGATGTAAACGGCGAATACGAATTGCACCTGCGCGATCAGACGGGCAAGGCGGAACCGAAGACGTTTAAGCTGACTTCGCCTCAGACGTACTACTACGAGCCCCTGTGGTCGCCGGACTCGAAGAAGATCGTGTTTCGGGACAAGACCCTTTCGGCTTACTATCTCGAAATCGAGTCCGGCAAAGTAACCAAGGTGGATACTGACCGTTACGCGGGCGGCCGTCCGATGAACCTGGTTTGGTCGCCGGATTCGAAGTGGCTAACCTACACGAAGCAACTGCGTTCCCTGCTTCGGGCCGTTTACGTTTACTCTCTGGATAGCGGTAAGGCCGTTCAAGTGACTGACGGTATGAGTGACACTGCTTCGCCGGTCTTCGATGCCGACGGCAAGCACCTGTATTTCCTTGCCTCCACCGATGCGGCGCTGAACCTCGGTTTCCGCGATATGTCTGCCTACTTTCGGCCTGTGACTTACTCGGCCTACGTGTTGGTGTTGCGGAAGGATCTGCCTTCTCCCATCGGGCCCGAAAGCGATGACGAGAAGGTGAGTGAGGACGCTCCGAAGACCGATGCGCCTAAGGTGCCTGCGGCGAAGCCGGCGAAGGTAGAAGTCAGGATCGACGTCGAGAATCTGGAACAGCGGATTCTGGCCCTGCCGATTCCTGCCCGGAATTACCGTGGGATTGTCGCTGGGAAAACCGGAATTTTGTATCTGGCGGAATCACCCACGGCGGCCTTCGGGCCATCGACCCTACACAAGTTCGACTTGAAGACCCGAAAGACGGACAAAGTGCTGGATGGCGTTAGCTACTTCGAGGTATCGGCCAATCGGGAGAAGATGTTGATTGGCCAGTCAGGCAATCGCTGGACCATTGCTTCCACGTCGACCCCGCTGAAGGCTGGCGAGGGACTGCTGAAGTTGGATGGGATGGAGACATGGGTAGATCCCCGGCTGGAATGGCGCCAGATGTACAACGAGGCTTGGCGCGTCCAACGGGATTTCTTCTACGACAAGAATCTCCATGGCGTGGATATTGCGGCGATGAAGGCGCGCTACGCGCCATACCTGGAATCAATCGCCAGTCGCGCCGACCTGAATTACCTGTTCTCTGACATGATGGGCGAGTTTACGGCCAGCCACTTGTACATCCAGGGTGGGCAGTTACCGGACGTCAAGCGCGTGCGTGGGGGCCTACTGGGCTGCGACTACACGGTTGAGAACGGCCGCTACCGTTTCAAGCGCGTCTTTAACGGCGAGAGCTGGAATCCGCAGTTGCGTGCGCCGCTGACGCAGCCTGGGGTGAACGTGGTGAATGGCGAGTACTTACTCGCGGTGAACGGACGCAATCTAACGGAGCGCGACAACGTTTATCAAGCCTTCGAGGGCACGGCCGGTAAGCAGGTGGTGATCAAGGTAGGGACCAGCGCCGACGGTACGGGGTCCCGCGAAGTGACGGTGGTGCCGGTGGATACCGAAGCGAACCTGCGAAATCTGGCCTGGATCGAGAGCAATCGCCGCAAAGTCGATCAGTTGTCCGGCGGTCGACTGGCCTACGTCTACCTGCCCGATACGGCGCTCGGTGGCTACACCAGTTTCAATCGTTACTATTTTGCTCAGACCGGTAAGGAGGGCGCGGTGGTCGATGAGCGCTTCAATGGCGGCGGTGCCCAGCCGGACTATATTCTCGATTTACTGCGGCGCCCGCTACTGCACTATCGGAACACGCGCGAAGGCGAAGAGTTTACCGGCCCGATGACGGGAATTTTTGGCCCGAAAGCAATGTTGATCAACGAGTATGCCGGTTCAGGTGGAGATACCATGCCCTGGTATTTCCGCAAAGCCAAAGTGGGTCCGTTGGTGGGCAAGCGTACTTGGGGCGGCTTGGTGGGTGGTTTGGGTGGTTACCCACTATTGATGGACGGTGGCGCGGTCACCGTGCCTTCCGTAGGCTTCTGGGATCCGGAAAACGGCGAGTGGGTTGCCGAAAACGTAGGCATCGCGCCGGATGTCGATGTGGAACTGGATCCCAAGGCGGTGCGAGAAGGCCACGATCCTCAACTGGAGAAAGCCGTCGAGTTACTGCTGGCGGACTTACAAAAGAATCCGCGAAAGATGCACCCTCGGCCGGCTTTTCCGAACTACCATCGGCCGAAGGCGGGTCAATCGCCGGTGCCTACTGGCGGCCGTTAGAAAATTTGCCTCAAGTCAGCGAATGTCTCCAGAATGATCAGCCGGCTCGAGTCGCTGCGCAACTCCTGGTGCTCCAAACTCCAGGTGCGCTCATGCGGGATAAAGACTGCCCCGAGGCCGCATTCGAGTGCCGGGTTGATGTCGCTTTTCGGTGAGTTGCCGATCATCCAGGACTTTGCCGGATCCATGGAACGCTCGGCGACTAATTCAGAATAGGCCGGGGCATTCTTCTCTTTGACGATCGCGGCGTGGGTGAAGTAGTGGGCGATGCCGGAGCGTTCAACTTTCAACCGCTGCTCTTCAATGTCGCCCTTCGTGAATAATGTCAGCTCATGCCGTTCAGAGAGTTCGGCCAAGGTCTCTGCCACACCGGGGAGTAGTTCAATTGGCGCATCCAGAATGCGCTGGCCCAGCGAGAGAACGTGGACGATGTCGCTTTCTTTCACTTCTCGTTCAACCAGGTGGTGATAGCACTGCGTCAGGTTACGGGCGAAATTTGCGGCGCCGTAGCCATTCACTCGGATATTGGCGATCTCCATCTCGTCGAAGATGGCGCGCACTTGCGGCGCTGGCAGGTGGGAATGGTCAAGAAAGTCGATGAAGCGCTCGAAGGCCTCTTCAAAATAAATGTTGTTCTCCCACAGCGTATCGTCGGCGTCGATGATGAGGTGCCGGCGATCGGAGCAGCGGTCAGGATTTGGTGGGTGGATAATGGCGTCCATGTCCGTTGGTGTGGGCCACCTTCTTGATTTGCTCGACGGCCGCCTGCCGCTGCACGTGGCCCGGGAAGAAGTCTGCCAGCATGCGCAGACGGACAAGCTCTGACCGGGTCGCGAGTAACTGTTGTTTGAATTGAAGTTCCGGGATCGCCTGGGCCAGTTGAAAGCTGAGTTGCGGGTGGAGGAAGTCGACCGGGAAGGGCCATTCATCGTCAGTAGCGGGGAACGCTTGCCGGAAAGCGGCAATCGCTTGCTCCCGCAGGTCAGGTGAGACCTCGGACTTGGCATCGGTAAAAAACTCGACCTCGGCCTGCAGAAAGCTACGCTCCTGGTTGAGCGAAAGGATCTCGAATCGGCTCTCGCCAGTGGTGAGGATGTCGATCTGCCCGTCGGGCGCCTCCTCAAGGACCTGTGCGATGCGCGCGGTGCAGCCCAAATTCACGACGCCCCGATCGATGGCCAACACCATCCCGAAGGCACTTTGGTCGCGGAGCACTTCGCCGATCATCTCCTTGTACCGCTCTTCGAAGATGTGGAGGGGCAGCCGTGTGCCGGGCAGCAGCACCACGTTGAGCGGAAACAGTGGGATCAGCACTCCTGAGATCGTAACATGGCATGTTACTCTCATCTGGTGAATTGCGCAGGCAAAGTGGTGCTGGTGACCGGGGCCAGCGAGGGCATCGGATTGGCCTGTGCGCGCGGCCTGTTGGCCCGTGGCGCGAAGGTGGCTGGGATCGCGCGCAGCGAAGCCAAATTGCGGGCGATCGATGGCGTTTTCCCGATACCGGGCGACCTCACCGAGCCCGGTTTTCCGGCTCGCGCGGTCCAGCAAACCCTTAATCAGTTCGGCCGTGTCGATATCCTGGTCAACAATGCCGGTGTGGGCCTTTACGCTCCCAGTTGGAAGGCATCGCTTGACGATACGCGCTGCATGTTCGAGTTAAACGTGATGGCGCCTCTCGCGATGACGCAAGCCGTGGTGCCGCACATGAAAGCCACCGGCACGGGCCTCATTGTCAATGTCGGATCGATCGCCGGCAAGATGACCTTGCCTTGGCTGACGCTCTATTCGGCCTCCAAGTACGCTTTGGGGTCCTTCACCGATGGTTTGCGGATTGAGTTGGCTGGAACGGGCATCCGCACGTTGATGGTTTGCCCGAGCTACGTGAATACGGGTTTCCAGAGCCATGTGCTGGGCGGCAAGCCTCCGGCGCGCATTTTTCGCGCCAGGGGCATGGCCATTACGCCTGAACAGTGCGCTGAAGCCATAATCAGAGGAATTGAACGCGACAAACGAACTGTGGTGACCCCGAAGTTGGGCTGGGCGATGATTGCCGCCGCACGCCTGTTTCCCCGCCTGGTGGACGCACAGTTGCGGCGCGTGAATGAGAGCCACTCTGCATGATTCTTGCCCTGAAACGAAATCCTGGAATCTATCTGGTCGGCTTTATGGGAAGCGGCAAATCCACGGTGGGCCGGCGATTGGCTGCGGAACTGGGTTGGCCCTTTGAGGACCTCGATGCGGTGATTGAGGCGCGGGAAGGGATGACCATCAGCGACTTGTTTGCGCAGCATGGCGAGCCCGAGTTTCGTCGGCGGGAGTCGGAAGCGCTGAAGGCGGCCGTCGCTCAGGTGCCGCGTGGACATCCGCTTGTTCTGGCACTTGGCGGGGGCGCGTTCACGCCGGAGGCGAACCGCCTTCGGCTAAAGGATCACGGCATTACCATCTGGCTCGACTGTCCACTCGAAAGGACGCGCGAGCGGGTGGCGAAGGAGCGTCACCGGCCCTTGGCGCGCGACCCCGAGGCGTTCGCCGCCCTCTACGAAGCGCGCAAGCCGATCTACGCATTGGCCGACTACCGGATCGATGCCGACACCGATGACGACAACGAGACCGTTCGCAGGATCCTCGGCCTTGGGCTGGTTTCCTGATCGCGTTGCTATCATGTAGGCGACATGCCCGTACTGGATATTGACGCCATCAAAGACATCCTGCCGCACCGGTATCCGTTCCTCCTGGTGGACCGGATCCTGGAAATGGAGGAAGACCGCATTGTCGGCCTGAAGAATGTCAGCATCAACGAGCCCTTCTTCATCGGGCACTACCCGAACTATGCGGTGATGCCGGGCGTGCTGATCGTGGAAGCGATGGCGCAGACGGCCGGGGTGCTGGTTTTGAGCCAGGTGCCGGATCGCCACAGCAAAGTGGTACTGATGGCCTCCATTGAGGAGGCCAAGTTCCGGCGGCCGGTGCGGCCGGGCGATGCCTTGCGCATGGAACTCACCTACATCAAGAAGAAATCGACGATCGCGAAAATGAAAGGGCTTGCCACGGTCGATGGTGTCCCGGTGGCAGAGGCCATTGTCATGTGTACGATCGCGGATCGAGGGTAACTCGTACGATTCATCCGACTGCCATTGTCGATCCGCTGGCCCGCGTGGATCCCACCGCCGAACTCGGCCCTTACACGATCGTTGGCGCCGAGGTGGAGATCGGTGCGCGCACGCGCATCATGGCCAACGTGTGCCTGGAAGGGCCTACGGTGATTGGCGAGGACAACCTCGTCTACCCCTACTCGACGGTCGGCCTGGCTTCGCAGGATAAGAAATACAAAGGCGAGCGTACTGAGACGCGCATTGGCCACCGGAATACGATTCGCGAGTTTGTGACCATCCACCGAGGGACCGAGGGTGGAGGGGGAATTACTTCCCTGGGAAACGATAACCTCTTGATGGCTTATGCCCATGTCGCGCATGATGTGCGGATCGGGCACCATACCGTAATCGCCAATGGCGTTACATTTGCGGGCCATGTCACCGTCGAAGATTGGGCGACGGTCGGGGCATTCACCGGGGTGCATCAGTTCTGCCGCATCGGCCAGCACGCGATGATTGGCGGCTACAGCGTGATCCTGCAGGACGTGCTGCCGTTCTCTGTCACCTCGGCAGAGCGCGTCACCAAAGCTTACGGCGAGAACAAGGTCGGGTTGGAACGGCGCGGGTTCACCCCCCAGCAAATCAGCGCTTTACATAAGGCGTTTCGCTGGCTGCGCGACAAGAAATTGAACACGACCCAAGCCGTCGAGAAGATGCGGGCTGAACTCCCGTCCGATTCCGCGTTGGATCAATTGCTCGCCTTCATCCAAAGCTCCGAACGTGGATTCATTAAGTAAATGAAGTACGGGTTGATTGCCGGCAATGGCCGGTTTCCGATTCTTGCGCTGGAAGCGGCGCGCGGCTTGGGTCACGATGTGGTCGCGATTGGGATCGAGGAAGAAGCCTCCCCGGAGATCGCCAGGCTGGCGGACAAAACCTACTGGATTTCGCTGGGCGCCCTGAGTAAGCTGATCGATATCTGCCATCGCGAAGGCGTAACGGAAGTGATCATGGCGGGACAGGTGAAGCATGCCAAGATCTTTTCGGCCATTCGGCCGGATTGGCGTTTGGCTAAACTACTTTTTTCGTTGGAGGCCAAAAACACTGAGGCGCTGATCGGCGGGGTCGCTAAAGTACTGGCCGACGAAGGCATCATGCTGGGCGATTCTACTCGGCTGCTGAAGTCCTTGCTCGCCGACGAAGGCGTGCTCACGAAGCGCAAACCCAACGATGACGAACGCAAGGACCTTGACTACGGTCGCCGCATCGCCAATGCGCTGGCGCAAGTCGATGTCGGCCAAAGCGTCGCGATCGCCGAACGGGCTTGCGTGGCTCTGGAGGCCATGGAAGGCACCGATGCCATGCTGGAGCGGGCCGCATCGCTCGCCGATGGCAAACCACTGCGTTTGGCCAAGGTGTCGCGGCGGCGACGGCACTTGCAGTTCGATGTGCCGGTGACTGGTCCGCTGACGATTGCGGCGATGAAGAAGAGCGGAGCCACGGCGCTGGCCGTGGACGCGACCCGGACGCTGCTTCTGGACCGCGCGGAGATGATCGACGCCGCCAATGCCGCCGGCATCAGTATCATTGGCTATCCTCCCGCTGAGTAAGTAACCACATGCCAACCATCCTGTGCGGCGCGGCTTATCACGAGTTACACCAGGAAGGCGCCAAGTTTCTGGCTGCGCACCGCGACGGCGAGGTGCTGGTGGTGGGCGGCGCCCGGGGAACGGCCGACGACTTTGCCCGCTCTGTTCCCGGCCAGGGCGCCCTGGGTATCCATACCGTGACGCTCACCCAGGTGGTGACGACGCTGGCCGCCGAAGAAGTCGCGGCGCGCAGCTTGACGCCCATCAGCCGTCTGAGCCTGGAGGCACTGGTTGCGCGCGTCGTGCACGCCAGCCTGGGCCAGTTGGAGTACTTCGGGCCCGTGGCGAAGATGCCCGGCTTTGTGCGGGCCTTGTCGTCGACGCTAAACGAACTGCGGTTGGAGCGCATCGACCTGTCTGCCTTGCGCGCGGCCGGCGAGCCCGGCGCGGATCTGGCGCGCTTTGCTGAGGCCTATTCAACGGAACTGACGGCGCGCGGTCTGGTGGACTGGGCGAGGTTGCTGACTCTGGCTGAATCAGCAGCAGAACGGGGGCAGCATCCGTGGCTTCGTCTGCCGATGTTGTGGCTCGACCTGCCCGTGCGATTCGCGCGCCAACGTCAGCTTCTTCGCGCCTTAGCCGCGGGCTCTCCAGACTTGCTCGTGCTGGAGGTGAGTCGCGATGGCGAATCACGGCTGGCTCTGGAGAACTTACTCAACACGAACGCCCGCGACCTTGCTCAGCCGGAAGACAGTACGCTGGGCCGCATCCGCCGAGATCTTTTCGCCGCTCAACTGGAGCCTTCCGGAAAAAGCGATACCACCCTCGATCTGTTTTCCGCCCCCGGGGAAGGATTGGAGTGCGTGGAGATTGCGCGACGGATCCATTCGGCGGCGCGCTCGGGTGTACCCTTCGACCGGATGGCGGTGATTCTGCGCGGTGTCGACCGCTATCAGCCGCTGCTGGAAGAGGCATTACGCCGAGCCGGTGTGCCGTTCTACGCTAGCCGGGGCACGGCGCGGCCGGATCCCGCGGGCCGCGCGTTCCTGGCGCTGCTCGCTTGTGCGTCAGAGGGATGTTCCGCCTCACGTTTTGCCGAGTATCTTTCCTTGGCCCAGGTACCGGACCTCAACGGTGAAGGCGAGCCGGTAAGGACCCGCGCGGCCGGCGCCGGGATGCAGGACGAAGTGCTGGCCGCCTTTGTTGCTTCGCCCACCGAGGAGCCGGAACCGGAAGACAAGAGCGTACCCTTGATCACTCCGTCTGGCTGGGAGCGCCTCTTAGTGGATGCCGCAGTGGTGGGGGGACGCGCTCGCTGGGTGCGCCGGCTGGATGGACTCAATGCGGAGCTTCGTTTTCAAATGGCGACCGCCGACCCAGACGCGGTGCCCCACCTAGAGCGTCGCGTGAGCCAATTGCGGCACCTACGGCACTTCGCGTTGCCGTTGATCGACTTACTCGATCGCTTGCCCGGCCAGCGCGCCTGGGCTGACTGGATCCTGAAGTTGACGGAACTGGCGGAGACGGCCCTGCGGCAACCGGACAGTGTGTTGGGGATGCTGGCCGAGTTGGCGCCGATGGGCCAAGTGGGGCCCGTTGGCTTGGACGAGATCTATGGCGTTTTGGAGGAGCGGCTGCGCTTTCTGCGTCGCGATCCGCCGCACCGCCGCGAAGGGCGCGTCTTCGTTTGCACGAATGACGAGGCACGCGGCCGGACGTTTCAGGTCGTTTTCGTACCGGGCTTGGCGGAGGGAATCTTTCCGCAGCGAGCCGTCGAAGATCCCCTGCTGCTGGATGTGTACCGCCCGGCACTTGGTGGGCTAGCCGTGCAAGATACGCGTGTGGAACGCGAGCGCCTGTTGCTGCATGTGGCGGTTGCCGCGGCGAGCGAGCGGATAGTGGTCTCTTATCCGCGCATGGATACGGGAAAAGCCCGGCCGCGCGTGCCGTCGTTCTACGCCCTGGAGGTGATGCGCGCCGCCGAGGGACGGTTGCCGGACTTGACTCAGTTCGGCAAGATGGCCGCCGCTGCCGCGCCTTCGCGGCTCGGCTGGCCGGCGCCAGCGGATCCGGCAGCGGCGATCGACGATGCCGAGTACGACCTGGCAACACTCGAGCGATATCGCAATCGCCGGGAGGCGCGCGGAGCGGCACGGTATCTAGTTCAAGTGAGTGAGCCGCTCGCGCGAAGCTTGCGGTCACGCTATGCGCGCTGGCGATCTTCCTGGAGCGAGGCCGACGGTCTGGTTCGCGCCGACTTACCCGCGCTCGACTTACTGGCGACTCAGCGTCCTTCTGTGCGTGACTTTCCGCCCACCACGCTGCAGCACTTCGCCGACTGCCCCTACAAGTTCCTCCTGCATGGCATCCAACGATTGCGGCCGCGTGAAGTCAGCGCACCCCTGGAGCAGATGGATCCGTTGACGCGAGGCGCCCTGTTTCACGCCGTGCAGAAGGAGTTGCTCGAGTCTGAAGCCTTTCCGATCACACGGCAAAACCTCACTGAAGCCTATGACTCGGCCGACCGCGTTCTGAACCGCTTGGCCGCGGACTACCGAGAGCAACTGGCCCCGGCGATTCCGCGCGTGTGGAACGCCGAGGTAGAGGAACTACGAACGGATCTGCGTGGCTGGCTCCGTCAGGTCGCTTACTCCGGCGGCGAGTGGATCCCCATGCACGCCGAGTACGGCTTCGGAGTGAAGGATGCAACCGCGCCGGCCGCCCGCATTCTCGATCAGTTCCAACTGCGCGGCAGCGTCGACCTGGTCGAGAAGCACGCGACGCAGCAGATACTCCGCATCACCGACCACAAGACGGGCAAGCCGCCGGAGAAGCCGCCGCTGTATGTCGGCGGCGGCACAGTTCTTCAGCCTGTACTTTATGCGTTGGCGATGGAACAATTGCTGGGCTTGCCGGTGGAGAGCGGACGTCTCTTCTATTGCACGCAGCGCGGTGGCTATCGGGAGATGGTGGTCCGCCTGAATGACCAATCGCGCCATCACATAGGTCGCATCCTCAGCACCATTGAAGAGGCCGTTTCGACGGGCTTTCTGCCCGCGGCACCCGCGAAGGATGTCTGTGGGCGTTGCGACTACAAGGCGATCTGCGGACCCTATGAGTACGAGCGGTCGCGGCGCAAGCACGCCCGCCTGGAGCCGCTGCTCGAAATCCGGAGGATGCCGTGAGCACGGTCTACGCGCTGCCAAGCGACAGTGCCGCCCGCGAGCGGATTCGCCACGGGCTCGAAGAGAGTCTGTTGGTTGAGGCATCCGCCGGAACGGGCAAAACCACCGAGATGGTGGCGCGCATGGTGAACGTCCTGCGCTCCGGCCGCACCACGATTGATCAACTTGCGGCCGTCACCTTTACCCATAAGGCCGCTGGCGAGATGAAGCTACGGCTGCGCCAGGAACTCGACCGGGCTCGCGGCAGCAGCGAGGGGCTGGATCGCGAGCATCTGGAGCATGCGCTGCAGCATCTGGAAGAGGCCTCCATCGGCACAATCCATGCCTTCTGCGCGCAGATTCTACGGGAGCGGCCCGTGGAGGCTCGGGTGGATCCGGCCTTCGGCGAGATTACCGACTATCAGCGCGATCGTCTTTACGGACGAGCTTTTCGCGGCTGGATTCAAGGACGCCTTCAGGAGGACTCGCCCGGGGTACGTCGCGCGCTCAGCCGCCTGGCCTGGACAAAACGCGGCGACCGCTCCCCACTCGATGACCTGCGCTACGCCGCCATCCAGCTCGTAGAGTGGCGCGACTTCACTGCACCGTGGACGCGTGTTCCCTTCGATCGTCACGGCGCCATTGACCAGATCGTCGGTCACCTGCTGGCCGTCGGACCGAAGCTCAACCAAAGCTTCGCGGTGATTCGTGAACTGGCTACTGGGATTGCCCGCGCCGACGAGATCGGCCGGCGCGACTATGACGCGCTGGAGGCGCAACTCGTCCGGCTGCATCGCGATCTCATTTACAACAAGCGCAAAGGCGTAGAAGACCTGATGGCCGCGCTCACCAGCTTCAAGACCTGCGCTGACGCTGACCTGGCCGCCGAACTCAAGGAAGAGTTGGCGGGCTTCGTCGATCGCTATGAAGACCTGAAACGCCAGGCCGGACAGCTCGACTTCCTTGACCAACTGATTCTGACGCGCGACCTCATTCGCGACAATCAACAGGTCCGCGGTTACCTTCAGCGCCGTTTCTCCCATCTCTTCGTGGATGAGTTTCAAGATACCGATCCTCTGCAGGCTGAAATCATTCTTCTGCTGGTGGCCGACGACGAGCAGCAGAATGACTGGATGAAGGCAAGGCCGGTGGATGGCAAGCTCTTCGTCGTGGGAGATCCCAAGCAGTCGATCTACAAGTTCCGCCGCGCCGACGTGTTGCTCTATCAGAAGCTGCGCAAGAATCTGCTTGATCGGGGTGTGGGTGTGGTCCAGTTGACGCGCAGCTTCCGCTCGGTGCTGCCCTTGCAGCACTTCGTGAATGCGGCCTTCGCGGAAGAGATGAATGGCGACGAACTGACGGGCCAGGCGAGCTACTCGCCTTTGCTGCAGGGCGAGCCGCACCAGGCCGCGCAGCCCACCGTAGTCGCGCTGCCCGCTCCGCGCGTCTATGCCACCCGCGACGTCAGCCGCCGCGTCGTGGCCGAAAGCGAGCCGGAAGCGATCGTTGCCTTCACCGATTGGCTCTTGCACCGGAGCGGCTGGACGGTGCGCGATCCCGAAAATCGCGGCCAGCGGGTGCCGATCCGCGAACGCCATATCTGCCTGCTGTTCCGCCGCCTCACGAACTACGGCGTCGACATCTCGCGCGAATATACGCGGCGCTTTGAGGCGCGTGGGATCTCGCATCTTCTGGTCGGCTCAAAGTCTTTTCATCGCCGTGAAGAAGTGGAGAGTTTGCGCGCTGCCCTCACGGCGATCGAGTGGCCGGATGATGAACTTGCCCTCTATGCGACGCTACGCGGTAGCTTGTTTGCCATCAACGACGCTACGCTGTTGAAGTTTCGCCATAAGCACCATAGTCTGAATCCGTTTCGCAAACTCGAGAGCCCCGCCGAAGAGTTCGCCCCGATTGTCGAGGCGCTGGAGCTACTACGCGAGCTACATCGCAAACGGAACTGGCGGCCAGTGGCCGATACGCTCAACCGCTTGCTGGAAGCCACACGCGCCCATGCCGGCTTCGCCTTCCGGCCCGCCGGCCATCAGGTGCTGGCCAACGTCGTGCGCTTGGCGGACTTGGCGCGCGGGTACGAGCTTGAAGGGGGCATCTCATTCCGCGGCTTTGTGGAGCGTCTGGAAGAACAGGCTGAACACAGCACCGAGGTGAGTGAGGCAGCCGTTCTGGAGGAGGGTTCGGAAGGCGTCCGGCTGATGACGACCCATGCCGCCAAGGGCCTCGAGTTCCCGGTGGTGATTCTCGCTGACCTGACAGCGAACCTGGCGCGCAAGCAGCCCGAGCGTTTCGTCGACAACGATAAGCAGCTTTGTGCCACCGAGTTACTCAATTGCATGCCCATCGAGTTGATGCAGGAGCAAGTGCGGGAGCAGGCGCGCGACCGGGCCGAAGGCGTGCGCGTCGCCTATGTCGCAGCCACGCGCGCCAAGGACTTGCTCGTCGTGCCGGTAGTTGGCGAACAGGAAATGGAGGGGTGGCTTGAGCCGTTAAATAAAGCTGTCTATCCGCCGCGTTCGGCTTGGCGCACGGCGCGGCGAGCGGATACCTGTCCGCCGTTTGGGCCGGCAAGCGTGCTGGAGCGGCCCATGGACCAGATCGGCACCGAGGAATGCTCTGTCCGTCCTGGTTTGCATGGCCCGCGATCGGGAGACCACGAAGTGGTCTGGTGGGATCCGGCGGTACTCAACCGCGAGTTCGACGCGGACTACGGTCTGCGCCAACAGCAATTGCTTGGCGAGGGTGGCGCCGATAGCTTGGCGCCTTACCAGGCTTGGCGCGAAAGCCGGCAGGCCCTGCTGGAACAGGGCGCGCGGCCGAGCGTACGCGTCGTCACCGCCACCGGCGAATTGGAGTCGCCTCCCGGCTTCACCGGCACCATCGAAACGATGATGGTGGGCGACCGGGCGCCGCGGCCCTATGGCCCCCGCTTCGGCACGCTGGTGCATGCCGTGTTGAGCCAAGTCGACCTGTCAGCGACCTCGGAGAGCGTCATCCTGAGCGCCGGCATGCATGCGCGCATCCTCGGCGCCGATGAAGACGAAGCGTTGGCCGCGGCGAATGCCGTCGTGGCAGCGCTGAATCACACGACGCTCCAGCAGGCCCGCCAAGCCACCCGCGTGCATCGCGAGTGGCCTGTGAGTTGGCGCACGGGTGATCAACTCATTGAGGGCCGCATCGACCTCGCCTTTCTCGGCGACGGCGGGTGGGTGATTGTCGACTTCAAGACGAGTGCCGATCTCACCCTGAACCGGCGCAAGTATCAGTCGCAGTTGGCCTGGTATGTAGCCGCGGTAGCGTCACTCAGCGGGCAGCCGTCCCGGGGCATCCTGCTGGGCGTATAAGCGCCGGCCTTCTGGAGTCGGTACCATTAAGTCAATGGGGTTGACTCCGCATGAGTTTAGCGGCCGGTTCTGGGCCGTCATCGCATCCACCTTTCTCGGCTTTATTGGCATGGGAGCGGTTTTGCCTGCGTTGGGCCCCCACGTGCGCCATGACCTGGGCGGCACGGACCAAACCGTCGGCTTTGTTATCGGCATTTTTTCTTTGGTCGCCCTGATTAGCCGCTTTGCTTCCGGCCCCATTGCGGATCGCCGGGGTCGCAAAGTCGCTTTTTTGGCTGGGCTTGGCAGCTGTGCGTTGGCGGGTGTCGTCTATCTGCTGCCGCTGGGGCTGAAGGGTGCTTACCTCGGCCGCACTTTGCAAGGCTTCGGCGAAGCCTGTCTTTACACGGGTGCGGCGGCCTGGGTGATTGAGTTGGGCGGCGTCCACCGCAGCGGTCAGGCACTCGGCTATCTGAGCAGCGGCATCTGGGGCGGCATTTCGCTCGGCCCAGTTATCGGCCATGCGCTCGGCTCATTTCCCCGCGCAGCGGCGCTGCAAGTGGTCTCGGCGCTGGTGGGGATGGCCTGCCTGTGGTTCGTACGGGAGGACTACCGTCCGAATCGAGGGCGGCGCAAGGGCCCTTGGATCCCGCGGGGATTGCTGATGCCTGGGCTCACCATCGGTTTCGTCAACGTCCACTATCCGGTGCTCACTGGCTTCTTGGTGCTCCACCTCTCTTCGCTGAGCAATTCCGGGCCGATGGCTTTTACGGCCTACGCTCTGGTGATCCTTTTCTCGCGTTTCTTCTTCGGGGGCCTGCCGGATCGGCTGCCCCCCAGCCGCACATTCTACGGTGGGTTGGTGGGCATGGCGATCGGCCTCGTCGGTATCACGTTCGCCCCGAATCCGGGGTTCGCGATTGGCGCTACGGCGATCCTGGGGCTCGGCTTCTCGTTCCCCTGGTCTGCCGTGGCGGCGACGGTGCTCCGCCGCACGCCGGAAGAGGAGCGCGGTTCGGTGGTCAGCGTCCTGAGCGCCTTCTATGACCTTTTCGTCGGCGTCAGTTCCTTCGCTGCCGGCATGATGGCCAAGCGCATGGGTTATCCTGCTGCGTTTCTGATGGCTGCGGTCTCGGTGGGCGTAGCGGCGATTCTCGGCCGCTATGTTTTCGCGGAGCCCGTGCGGGAAGAGACGCCAGAACTAGCCGAAGTCGCGAGCTGATCTGCTCTAGCGTGGATGGCGGAGGGGGTGGGATTCGAACCCACGGTAGAGTTTCCCCTACGACGGTTTTCAAGACCGGTGCCTTAAACCGCTCGGCCACCCCTCCGGATATCTCTAGGATAACCGTTTAGGCGGCTTGAATGGGGTTGCGGAGAACGCCGATGCCGGCGATCTCGATCTCCACCGTATCTCCAGGCTTCATCGGCTTGGTGCTGCCAGGCGTCCCAGTGAAGATCACGTCGCCCGGAGTGAGGGTGACGTAACGGCTGATGTAACTCACAATAGTGGGTCCGTCGAAGATCAGGTCCGAGGTGTACTGCTTCTGCACCACTTCGCCATTCAGCCGGGTCTGCAGCAGCAATTTGCCGTAGTCGAGACCCTTCACCAGTTGCGGTCCCACGGGGCCGAAGGTATCGGTGCCCTTGGCCCGCCACCATTGCAGATCCTTCTGCGGGCCATTTTGCCAGTCGCGCTCGCTGACGTCGTTGCCGCAGGTGACGCCGAAGATTGCGGCTTTTGCCTGTTCCGCCGATAGATTGCGGCCACCTTTGCCTAGCACGATCACCAGTTCGCCCTCGTAGTGCGTATTCTTAGAATCGCGGGGATGGAGGATCGGCGCACCAGGATCCTGCAGACAGGTGATGGGCTTGTAGAAGATTTCCGGGAAAGGTGGTACCGGGCGAGTGCCGATGTGGCTGCGATAGTTGAGGCCTACCGCGAGTAACTTTACTGGTTCAACGGGAGCCCCAAGCAGGACTTTGGCGAGAGGGTGCTTCTTGCCGATTTCACGCGTGGCCAAGTAAGGAGCAGCGTTAAGTTCTTTGACGATGTCGCCATCCACTCGCCCCCAGGACACTCTGCCCGTGGGGCCGGTGCGGAATCGAACAAATCTCTCCACGCCGGGCTCACTGCTCTGAGCTAAAGCATTAGCTACTGCAAGTGCGGACAAGATCTCACGACGAGTGCTTCGCATGGCCGCCCATTCTACCGGTTCAGCAGGCAGGAGAAAAGGGCGGCGACAACACAATTCGCACTTGGTGTTTACCGCGAGTGGACGCCTTCACATGGCCCATGATGGGCAGCGCACCATGCTCAGGAAGGGCACGGTTAAAACGCGAGTCCGGTCGTTCACGCAGTGACTAGCCAAGCCTGTGCTGTGCCGCCCTGTTCTGCCAAGGTTCACTGAGATCCATGCTTTAATGGCACCTCCTTATCTGGACATCGGGACCTAGTTGGACAGCAAGTCATCGTTCGTTTATTTCGATGTCGTGTCACCTGCAGAATGCGCCTGTTTCCGGCCTCTGTCAAGCACCAATGCAATAGAATGGCAGCGATGCTTCGAGTTTTACTTCTGGCCACTTTTTACACATTCGCGTTGACCGCGCAGCCTCCGACGCCCGCACCGCCCAAGCCCGCCGGACCCAAGGGGCTGCCACCGATCGTGCCCAAAGCCGAAGAACTGAAACTGATCGAGAGTAAGGTCAATGAACTGGAGGGTCTCCTCAAAGGGTTGACCGGCAAGGACGCCGCGTTGATCACTGACGTTGAGGTCTTCGCGAAAGCGGGCCGCTTTCTCCTGGAGTTCCCGCAGACCTTCTTCACGCAGGATGGCATCAACCAGGCGATTACCGTCCTGGACCAAGGACTGGAACGAGCACGGCAATTGCAGAAGGGTTCGGCCCCCTGGGCCGTGGGCAAGGGTCGCAAGATTCACGCCTATCGCTCAGCACTGGATGGCTCGGTGCAGCCTTACGGCATCACGGTGCCCGAAAGCTACGATGGCACCAGGCCCACACGCCTCTACGTCTGGTTGCACGGCCGTGACCAGACGCTCACGGAGTCCAGCTTCATTTACAAATTTCCCAATGCCAGCAAGAGCCTCACTTATGCCACCGCAGACCTGGGCCAGATTACTCTTGATTGCTACGGACGCTGGAACAATGCGAACCACTGGGCCGGCGAAGTGGACATCTTCGAAGCGATCGCCGATGTCAGCCGCCGCTACAAGGTCGATCCCAAGCGCATCATCCTGCGTGGCTTCTCGCTGGGGGGCGCCGGAGCGTGGCACATCGCGCTGCAATACCCTGATCGTTTCGCCGCCGCCGAAATCGGCGCCGGCACCTATCCACGCCGCTCGCAGATGCCGGGCTTTCCCCCCTATCAGGGGGGTCCGTTGCGCATCTGGGAGAACATCATCGACTGGAGCTTGAACGCCTTCAACATTCCCATCGCCGGGCATGATGGCGACAGTGACACGCAAACCGCGGTCATTCCTCAGGAGCCAGGCAAACCGTCGCGCGGCCAGTTGGAGTCTTCGCTACGCGTGCGCGCGCAACTCGAGAAAGAGGGCTTCCCCTCTGCCGGCGAAACGGGCAACTGGACCGTCCCCGGCACGTCGAACATCTTCCTGATCTCGGAGAAGACCGGACATGGTGTTAGCGCCCCCGTCCGCCAACGGCTCGACGCGTTCTTGAAGGAGCATGGCGACCGCGGAATTGTGTCGCCGGATCAGGTGCGCTTTCTCACCTACACGACGCGCTACAACAAAGCCCATTGGGTGTCGATCGACGGTATGGCCAAGCACTATGAGCGCGCCGAAGTGAATGCCCGGCGCGACGCGGCCCGTGAGAAGTATGAGATCACCACCGCCAACGTGACCCACCTGGAACTACGCGAAATGAACACCGCCAAAGAACTGAAGCTCGACGGACAAATGGTGCGCATCAAGCCCGCTTCGCAGATCAGTCTGATGAAAGGCCCCTTGGGATGGCGCCCCACCAAGGAGAGCGGGCTTCGCAAGCGACATGCCTTGCAAGGCCCGATAGACGATGCCTTCCTCCAGCCCTTTCTGCTGGTACGCCCCACCGGCACGCCCTGGAATCCCGCTGCTCACGAACAGGCCCTGCGCATCCTAGCCCGCTTCGATCGCGTTTACGCACGATACTATCGTTCGCATCCGCGCATCAAGGATGACAAAGATGTCACCGCAGCGGACTTCGCCAACTACAACGTCGCCCTCTTTGGTGACCCTGGCAGCAATCGCTGGATCGCGAAGCTGCGAACCAAGCTGCCCTTGCGCTGGACCCGCGAATCGATCGGCGTTGGAGCGCAATCCTTCTCTGCCGCGGAACATGTTCCCGCCTTGATCTATCCGAATCCCCTCCAGCCCCAACGCTATGTGGTGCTCAACTCCGGTCTCACTATTGATGAGCGGGAATATCATGGCGACTACAGCATGCCGAAGTTAGGTGATCTTGCGATTCTCAAGGTTGAGGCCGGTTCTGAATCTCCGAATGTGGCTTTCGCCACACTTCTCAATGAGCTCTGGCAATTGCCGTAGAAAAGATTTGATGGATTTTACCGCGCGGTTAAACTCAGCGACGCTCTGTAACCCTTACATAGCGCAAGAGTTCTAGTACGCCAAAAGACTTAACAACAATTAAGCGGAACCTGTTCCGTTTTGGATCCATCTCTTGGTTCAGCAGATTGAGAGACTGCCAACCCAAGGAGAAGGTAAATGGAGAATTCAAACAACATCACCACGACTCAGTCCGGTGGAAAGTGGGTCCTGCCCCTGGTCGGTGCGGCGCTCGCGATCTCGCTCGGCTTTAATGCTTATCAAGGATCCCGTATTCAAACCGTCGACCAACAAGTCGCCGCGGTTAACACCCAGGTCGCCGAACTCCGTCAGAGCCTGACGAAGATTGAAACGCAAACCGGCACTCAGCTTTCCGGTCTGCGTGGCGACATGACCGTCGTAAAGACCGAAGCCGAGAAGATTGCGAAGGATGCAGCGCGTGGAGCAAGCTGGACCGCGCAAAGCTTGGCCCAACGTCATGCCGATAAGCTCGCCGCGAAGCTCTCCAAGGAAGCCGAAGGCAACCAGAAGCTCGTCGCTGAACTGAACACGCAGTTGTCCGAAGTGAAGTCTTCAGCGGAGCAGTCTTCCACTCAGCTCTCTGGCGTCTCCACCGACGTGAAGCAGGTTCGTACGGACGTTGATGCGACGCGGACCGAACTGCAAAACACCATCGCTGACCTGCGTCGCGCCACCGGCGACATGGGTGTGATGAGCGGCCTGATCGCCACCAACTCCACCGAGCTCAAGGCCCTTCGTGAGCTGGGTGATCGCAACTACTACGAGTTCCGCCTCACCAAGAACGACAAGGTGAAGAAGGTCGGCGACATCATGCTGTCCCTCAAGAAGGCCGACGTCAAGAAGTCGCGCTTCACCATGGAATTGAACGCTGACGATCGCAAGATCGAAAAGAAGGACAAGACCATGAACGAGCCTGTCCAGTTCTACGTCGCCAGCAAAGCCCGCCAGCCCTACGAAATCGTGGTGAACGAGATCACCAAGGACACCGTGGTTGGCTATCTCTCCACCCCTAAGGTGCAGGTCTCGCGTAAGTAACGCGGATCCCATCGAACCAAACTGCCGCCGCCCGTATCTCCGGATACGGGCGGTTTTCTATTGGAATATACTTTTTGCATGCGGGCATACCGATTGTCGATCATCCTCGCCGCGGCTTGGCCGCTGGCGGCGGCTGACGGCGTTGACTTCTTCGAAACCAAGATTCGCCCGCTGCTGGCCACCAACTGCCACTCCTGTCACACCGAAGGTGCGCTGGGCGGCCTGCGGCTTGACTCGCGTGCGGGGCTGATGAAAGGCGGCAAGTCCGGTGCCGCTGTCGTTCCGGGCAAGCCCGACGACAGTCTCCTGATGCAGGCCGTCCGGCGTACGCATGTGCGCCTGAAGATGCCGCCCGTAGGCGCGTTGACCCCGGCCGAAGTGGACGCCCTGGCCGAGTGGATCCGGCAGGACTTGCCGTGGCCTGAGAAGCACGAACAAGTCGCCGTCACCCAGACGCGCATCACACCCGCTCAACGCGCCTTCTGGTCCTTCCAGCCGCTGAAAACCGTTGCCCTACCGGCCGTGAAGAATACCGCGTGGGTGCGCACCAACGTCGATCGCTTCATCCTTGCCAAGCTCGAAACCGCCGGTCTGCAGCCTGCCCCACCCGCCGCAAAGCGTGCCTGGTTGCGGCGAGTCACCCTGGACCTCACCGGTTTGCCGCCCACCCCCGAAGAAACCGAAGCCTTCGTCGCCGATTCGTCGGATCAGGCAAAGCGGAAGGTCGTTGATCGCCTGCTGGCTTCGCCGCACTATGGCGAACGCTGGGCACGCCACTGGCTTGATTTGGCTCGCTATTCCGACGGCGAACTCGCCGCCAGCGTCGACACGCCCTTGCCTAACGCTTGGCGCTACCGTGACTGGGTGGTGGATGCCTTCAACCGCGACCTGCCCTATGACCTCTTCGTAAAAGCTCAAATCGCCGCCGACCGTCTTCCCGAAACGAAGGATCATCTGGCCGGCCTTGGCTTTCAGGCTCTCGGCGCGGGCGCCAACGATCAGGTGGACGTCACCACGAAGGTCTTTCTCGGAATGACCGTGGGCTGCGCACAATGCCACGACCATAAGTACGACCCCATTCCCACGAAAGACTATTACTCTTTGCTGGGCATCTTCAGCAGCAGCAAGGGCGATCAGCGCCCACTAGTTTCAGGGCCCGAGGTGGAACGCTATAAGGCGCAGAAAAAGAAGATCGACGACCTTAAAGAGATTCTCAACGACTATCTGGCCGACCAGACCAAGCAACTCGTTGACTTACTCGCTCGCGATACAGCCCGCTACTTGGTGGCAACTTACCAGAATCAGGCCGAGGTCCCTGGCCTCGACAAAGAGACCCTTGAGCGTTGGAAGAAGTATCTCGCCGCCACCGACAACGACCACGCCTATCTGAAACCCTGGCAGCAATTGGTAGCCTCGAAACCCAGTCAGGAGCAAGTAAAGGCCGAGGCCTTACGCTATCAGCAGTTCATACTGCAATTGCTGGACGAAGCCAAAGAAGTTGACGACAAAAACTACGTCGCCTTCGGTGGCCGCAAAGGCCAGAAAAACGAGAACACCCGCCAGTACACCAACATCGTTTCGCTTCCGGTGCTGAAGTTCTACCAGTGGCGCGAGATCGCCTATGGCCCTTACAATATTGACGGCTTCAAAGCTCCTGCCGGTGTCCTCTACTACGGACCCAAAGAGCTTGACCGCTTTCTCGGCGGCATTGCGCGGGCCTACGTCGACAAGCTAAAGGCTGAGATCGCGGCCCTCGAAAAGGACCTGCCGCCGATGTACCCGTTCCTCCATACGGTCACCGAAGACGACAAACCCGCCGACATCAAAGTGGCCTTACGAGGCGATCCGAAAACCCCTGGCGAGGTCGCTCCGCGCCGCTTCCTGCAAGTGCTCTGCGAGGGCGAACCGGCTCCCTACCAGCAGGGCAGCGGGCGCGCCGAACTCGCGCAGGCCATCGCCAGTCCTACCAATCCACTCACCGCGCGCGTGATGGTCAATCGCATCTGGCAGCATCATTTTGGCAAAGGCATCGTCCGCACGCCCTCCAACTTCGGCCGCATGGGCGAGCGTCCCACGCACCCCGAGTTACTCGACTATCTCGCTGGTAAGTTCATCCAAAGCGGCTGGAGCGTCAAGTCGATCCACCGCGAGATCCTGCTTTCCAGCACTTACTCCCTGTCGACCGGCACTTCCCCGGAATCCGATGCCGACAATAAGTTACTCTCGCACTTCAATCTGAAGCCGAGGCTCGACATGGAGGCGCTACGCGATTCGGTGCTGGCTGTCTCCGGCAAACTCGAAGCGAAGCTCGGCGGCGAACCGAAGCCGGTGGCCGAGGACAACTTCCGCCGCGCGCTCTACCTCACCGTGAGCCGCACGCGTCTCGATCCCGCGCTCGCCCTCTTCGATTTCCCCGATCCCAACACTTCCATTGACGACCGGCCCACCACCGCCGGACCCCTGCAGGGCCTCTACTGGCTGAACAGCCGCTTCGTCGCCCAGCAGGCGAAGGCGTTGAACGAACGGCTCACCAAGGAAGGCGGGTCGCAGCCTCCTGATCGCATCCGGCGCGCCTATCGGCTCCTCTACGCCCGCGACCCGGACGCCGAGGAACTACGCTGGGGAGTAGAATATGTCTCAAGCGGCGATGCCGCCTGGCAACCTTACTTGCGTGCGCTCCTGGGCGCCGCGGAATTTTCGAGCGTGAATTAGGATGTTCAACCGGCGTCAGTTTCTCGGACAACTCGGGGGCGGCTTTGGCTTGGCGGGCGCGCAGAGCGTCCTGCAAGCGGGCAACGCCCGCCAGCCTCACTTCACTCCCAAGGCCAAGCACGTCATCTTCTTGTTTTTGAACGGCGGCATGTCGCAGGTGGACACCTTTGACCCCAAACCCGCCCTGACCAAGTACGACGGCCAGCCGATGCCCGGCCCCAAGATCCGTACGGACCGTGCCAGCGGCACGCTGATGCGTTCGCCCTGGGAGTTTAAGCGCCACGGACAATCCGGCCTCGAAGTCAGCGAGATCTTCCCCGAAATCGGCAAACGCATTGACGATTTCTGTGTCATCCGTTCCATGTATACCGACAACGGCAACCACGGGCCGTCGCTGCAGTTGATGAACTGCGGCCACCAGTTGCCCGGCCGCCCCTCCATGGGCGCGTGGGTCACTTACGGACTCGGCACCGAGAACCAGAACCTGCCCGGCTTTGTCGTTCTGTGCCCCGGCTTTCCGGTGCTCGGCTCCTCGCTGTGGAGTTCCGGCTACATGCCCACTGCCTATCAGGGGGTGCACATTCAGAACTCGGCGATTGAGCCCGAAAAGCTGATTCCAAACCTGCGTAACGAAGACCTGAGTGCCGTCGAGCAGCGCAAGCAACTCGCCTTGCTCGACAAGCTGAACCGTCACTATGCCGGCGCGCAGCCCCAACTCGAAGGCGCGGTGCAGTCGATGGAGTCCGCGTACCGTTTGCAGACCGAGGGCGGTCCGCTGTTCGACATTCGCAAAGAACCGGAGAAGATTCGCGCCCGCTACGACGTCTCTGACTTTGGCCGCGGCTGCCTGATGGCCCTGCGACTCGTCGAGAGCGGCGTGCGCATGGTGCAGATCTACTATGGACCCTTCCAGCCGTGGGACAACCACGACGACATTCGCGTCCACGGCAAACTCGCCCAGAAGACTGACGGCCCTGTCGCTGCCCTGGTCGACGACCTGAAGGCCCGCGGCCTGTTCGACGAGACGCTCATCGTCATCGCCGGCGAATTCGGCCGCACGCCCATGATTCAGAATTCAGGTCTGGAGAAGCTCGGCTGCGGTCGCGACCACAATCCGCCCGCCTTCACCACCTTGCTGGCCGGTGGCGGCATCCGTGGCGGCATGGCCTACGGTGCCACCGATGACTTCGGCTTCAAGGCGATCGAGAACCGCGTCCACGTGCATGACCTGCACGCAACGATCCTGCATCAACTCGGCTTCGATCATACCCGCCTCACCTACCGGCACGCCGGCCGCGACTTCCGTCTCACCGATGTGCACGGCGAAGTCGTCAAGGCGATTCTTACTTAGCCCGTTGGTTGGCGATCGCCTCGGATGTACGCAATGCACGGCCGTAGATGCGCAGACGCTGTATCTGTGCCGTCCGCCATTGGGGCGCCCCGTTCACTGACTTCAAATTAGGATTGTATCGGCCCCAGCCATATTGCCGGTCATCGCCGCCGTCGTTCAGTTTGCCATCCACGACGAAGGTGATGATCTTCGGTCCGCCATCCACCGTCACAGTAACCGCCTGCGCTTTTCCCAGAATCAGCGATCCGCGATCCGAGCGCCAACGGCTTTCCGTGCGGCCGTCACTCAGGATCAGTTCGAGAGTGCCCAATGGGGCGGTGACCACGGCCAAGCCGCGGCCATCCGGGGTGCGGTTGTCCACGAGCGTCTGTCCGGCGGCCAGCGACTTCAGCGTCAGACGAAGGTCCAGCGTCAGGCCGGCCCGCCGGTCCTCAGTGCCATAGTCGGCGCGTCGCGAACGCTGGAGGAACTCGGGCAGCGGTGGTCCCTCAAAGGTTGCGGCCGTCGTCTCGAGCAGCAAACCGCTTCGCGTCACGTTTTGAGCAGAGGCTTGGTTCCAGAGACCTTCCAGCTGCGTCAGGTCAAGCTCGTGTACCCGGGCAATGTCCTTCTGGGTTTCGGTGACGTAGTACTTGCCGCCCTCCTCCACCAAATCCGGATAACTCATCCGGATGTAGATATCGTCGTCGTAGAGCGCGATCTCGGGCTGTGACCACCGGATGACTTTGCCCGCCGGAGAATCAGCCTCCACGCCGCCCGATAGCCACACCGGATTACGCTCCTCATAAGCGATACTGCGGCGTTTCGGATGCTCGCGAATAAAGCGTCCGCCATGGTTGTGGAACCAGTAGAGGAACTTGCCGTTCTCGCAGCGCCACGCGAAGTTCGCGGCGCGCGGATGCTTCATCAAACGGCCATCGGCGAAGCGCATGTACTCGGGTGCGGACCACGATCGCCCGGCGTCGCGGCTGTAACTGACCGCGGGATGCCCGTCAATCGTTCGGTAGACGGCGAAAAGCGAACCGTCGGAAAGCACCGAGAAGCTCTGCTCTTCGGCGATGGGTCCGCCGCCTGCCGGCGCACGTAGGCCGATCTCGCCTTCGGGCCAAGTGGCCCAGCGGATCTTGGCCGGATCACGTTCGGTCAGGATGTTGTCACTGCGCAGCAGGGCCCCTTCCGACGATGTGAAGAAGCCTTCGCCAAAGCCGCCCACTTTATGGATCGGCACATAGCCGGCATTGCCCGCGATGAAGGCCTTGCCCACATTCCAGAAGAACTTCAGCTTGCCCTGGTAGGGATTCTTCCGGTCAATCTCGAAGTCACGCTGCGGGATCTCGTACCGCTGCGCGCTCCAGGTGCGGCCGTGGTCGTCACTGTACTTGAAAACGAAGTGGCCGAGTGAATCCACCCGTCGCACCAACCCATCTTTGTAAGTCGGCTTGTCGCCGATTACCGTGCGCACATTGTCCGTATTGTGGTTGTAGAAGACGAAGATGCGGCCCGTCGGCACCTTCAGCAGCACGGCGTATGAAGCCTCCGGACCGTTCGACGGCTCAACGTCCACCGCGGCGGACCACGTTTGCCCACGATCCGTGCTCCGGCGGGTCACCACATGCTGGCCTCCCGCCCCTTCCGCGCCGGGTCCCGTCGTGATCGCACATACCCACGCGCCGTCGTTCGTCTTCACGATGTACGGCTGGTCCGAGTATCCCTCGTCAGGAATCAGCCGGCCGGTCGAAATCAGCCGGGCGTCGGTCTGCGCCCAACCCGACAGGGCGGTCAGCAGTAACAGGTAGCGCACGTATTCTCCTCCTAGTGAGGCCCGCGTCTCTGACTTGCCGACGCCCTCGGCCATGATACATGCTGACGACGGCATCATCGGTGGTTTGCTTGCACACGCCGAAGCGACGCGCGGTGTCTGCCCGTTAGGCTACCTCGCGTTCAACGGTTCTGGCATCGAGATCGAAAGAATTTGGCCATCCTTCAGCAACTGCCCGCGCAACTGATCGTAAGTGAGCGAGTGCAGCGGTTGCTTACCGGTGAGCGCCAACGCGGCGGCGGTCCCGGCGGCTTGGCCTAGAGACATAAACGTCTGCTCCAGGCGGATAGCGCCGTAAGCGACATGCGAGGACGAAGGGCAACTGGCGGTGAGTAAGTTAGCCGCCTCGGAAGCCCGGGGCAGTAGCGCGCGGTAAGAGATCCCGAAGGGGCCCCAGGCGTTGTCGTTGAAGACGAAGCCTTCGTTGTAGGCAGCGCCATCCCGGACGATCCGCCGAACACTATGCGTGTCGGTGGGCCAATAGGCAACCGCGATCGGATCGGCCACTGGGGTCGGATTCACTCGCCGCGTGTGATGCTCGGTGATCACGTAGTCCGACACCATGCGGCGTCCGTCGCGGACGTAGAGCTGGCGGGGCCAGTGCCCATGGTCGGTAAACTCGTCCTTGGGTAGACCCCACTCGCGCCAAACCGACCGGGTCGCCTCAGGGATCTCCGGATCATTGGCCAGCAGCCACAACAGGCCTTGCGTAAAGTCGCGATGCTCGCGAAAGATGCGCTCGCGCGTAGCGTAGTTGCCGTTCGGCCAGTCGCGGTTCATGCCGTAGAGGTTGGCCGAAAGGTCGTGCCAACTGCCCAGGTCCGTCTTGCCGTTGGGCAGACGAGGCGAGGGTGTCCAAAGCTTGCCCCCCGCCCGGACATAACGGAAGTAGACTTCGTACTGACCGCGGTCAAAGTTCGCGGGCTTCGGGAAAGGAATTCGGTTCGCCGGATCCTTGGTGAGGCACAAGCGGAAACAGAAAGCCTGGATATTGCTGTCGCCTTCGCCGGGAGTGCCGAAGGGCTCGTCCTGGATGGTGGGGATCAAGCCGCTTTTCGGGTCTCCCGGAATGCGGTAAGGGTCGACCCGCACGGCGAACTGCGCGTGAGTCGTCTCGGCGCGGATGCCGTTCTTCGTCTCCCCGTACTTGGCGTTTGCTTCCCGGCCGACTGTGGTTTCGACGCCCGCCGCGGCGAGTAAGTCGCCTTCCATGGTGGCGTCCAGGAAGACGCGAGCCTCGAAGCGTTCGCCCTTCTCCGTGATGAGAGCTCGCAAGGACTTCGTCCCGGCAGTCCACTCCACCGCGGACTTGAGCGGCTCACGCAACCGCTGCTCCCGATAGACTGTGACGCCCGCCTCGTTGAGTAAGTCGCCGAAGACCTGCTCCGCCACGTGCGACTCGTATCGGTAAATCGGGCCTGGCTGGCCGTACTTACGGCCGATCCGCAGATAGTACTCAGCGGCCAAGCCACCGATGGCCGCCTCGTTGCGGAACCAGTGATTGTTGACATCGTTACTCCCGAGGCCATCGACGGCAATCCCGCCGACATGCTTTTCAGGCGCCACCAAGGCGACCGAACGGCCCAGGCGCTTGGCTTGTACAGCGGCCATTACGCCGGCGGCCGTGCCACCGTAGACGACCAGGTCCACGGAGACCGCGGCGGCGGGACACGCAACAAGGAGCAGAAGAAGGAATTGACGCATTAGAAGTACATCTTAAGCGCCAACTGCATTTCGCGAGCACGGCTGTTGGCGGCAAAACCAGTTACCGTGCCGAAGTTACCGGCGTCAATATTTGCTCCCGGATTCCCGAACGTGGGCGTGTTGGTGAGGTTGAAAGCCTCGGCCCGGAACTGGAACCGATAGCGCTCGCGGAAGGCGAAGGTCTTCATCAACGAAAGGTCGATGTTGTTCTGGCCGTCGCTACGCGTGCGGGGCAGGTTGCGGCCCACGTTGCCGAAGGTGAAAGCCGGCGCATTCGAGAAGGCGGCGCGGTTGAGCCACCGGTCGATGGTTGGATTGTCGAGCGACGGATCGATACCGGTGGCGTTGGGCTTGCTGCTGCCAAACGCCGTCCCGTTCTGCGTCACCGAGATCACATTCCCACTCTGATAGCTGGCGATCGCGTTCACCTGCCAACCGCCGATCAGGCCTTTGACGAACGCGGGGCCGGTTCGGCCGAAGGGGAGCTCGTAGCTGGTGGAAATGACGAGACGCTGGGGCAGGTCATTCGACGAGACTGAACGCTCGGCAGCGATGTTGTCCCAGTTGCGAACGCCGTTATCGCCGCTTTCGGAGAAGTTCGACCCGCCGTCACCCAGGTTATTGTCGATCAACTTGGAGAACGTGTAAGCAAGCAACAGGCTGAGTCCCTTCGAGAAGCGCTTCTCGACGCGTAACGTCGCCGCGTGATAAATGGAGTCCGCCAGCGTCGCATAGCCGGAGGCGCCGGAGAATTGAGGATAAGTGTCGAGTAGCGTCGCGCGCGTCACCTGACGCTGGCCCAGCGCCAGGTTCGAAGCAATCGTTCCGAAGAACGGATTATCCACCAACTGCTGCAACTGGGTCCCGAGCGCCTGATATTGCTGGGGTAGATAGTCGTAAGTGCGGCGGCCCGGAAGATGCACGCCACGATTGCCCATGTAACCGGCCTCCACCAGCCAGCTACCGGTGAACTCGCGTTGCAGTGACAAACCCCATTGCTGAGCATAGCCGCGGCGAATGTCGCGCAGATTGCCGCTGATGCCTTGCCCCAGTAGACTCAGTGCGCCTTGGCTGCTGCCGATCGGTGAGAGCTTGCCATTGGGGAAGGGGTTAGCGAGCGTCTCGTTGGGAGTGAACCCGCCATCAATGGAAGAGACGAGGGGCGTATTCAAGGAGAAGCCCGCGCGATCGAGGCCGACGTAAATTCCGGTGGTCGGCAAGTAAGTGATGCTGTAGCCGCCACGGATCACCGTTTTCGGGATCAGCTGCCAGGCGAAGCCCAGGCGGGGCTGGAAGTTGGTGAACTCGGCATCGCGATGACCACGGGAGAGTCCATCGACGCCAGGAAAGGCGAGTCCGCCAGTAAGATTAAGGCCGTTGATGGTACTGCGGACGGAGGGATCGAAGTTGCTGATGGCCCCGTACCGATCCGTAATGCCTCCTTCATACTCCCAGCGTAGGCCGAGGTTCAGGGTAAGTTTTGGTGTCAGCCTCCAATCATCCTGCGCGAAGAGCGCGAAGTTCTTCACCGTTTCCGTCACCGGCGCGCCAAAGCCCACCGTGCCACCGGCAGGTGTACCGAGCATGAATGAAGCAAAGCCAAATCCAGATGTAGCACCAGCTGTGTTCGGGTTCGAGCCTTGGGTGAAAGCGCGGTTGAAGGAGAACGTGGAACCGGCGGCGCCTTGCGTATTGTTGAGTTGATAAACGCGATTGTCGCTGCCGAACTTCCAGGTGTGGGCCCCACGAATCCACGTGAGGGTGCCCGTGTAGCTGAAGGCTTTGTTCGATTGCACCAGTTGATCGCCCTGATCCGCCCCGATCGAAGTCATGTCCGCCATATCGAAGCGGGGGAAGCCAGGAACCTGCATCAAGGTATTCAGCCGCGCCGGCAAGGCGAGTTTCGTTGCGTCGAAGCCGAAGCTGCGGGTCACGCGATTCGGCAGGTAAAAGTTCAAGCCGCCGCGGATGTCGAAGAGTAAGTTGGGACGGATGGCATCCGAGACACTGACAAAGCCGCTATGCCGCTGCAGTGGCAGATCCGACGTCTGAATCTCGGCGACGTTGTCGTAGAAATTGGGAACGCCCTGGAAAGTTTTGTCCCAGGTGTAACGGCCGGCGATCCGGCGCGTTGGCGTGAGGTAGTGGTCCAGTCGCAGACCGTAGATGTCTTTGTTGATCGGCGACGAACCGACGCCAAAAAAGTTATTGGCATTGGTGTTAAGCGCACCGGCTTGGTTGGGAGCCGGGTAGAATCCATTCACTGCCTGGGCCGTGGGCGAGATGCGGCTGGCCGGAATTCGATTGCCGGGGAACTGATCGCGGATGCGGTTGGCGGGATTGTTGGGGTCAGTCCGCGTGCTGAACGGATCGTAGATCTGCACGAGTGCGCCGGCGCCAGTGAGCGTCTGGCTGAAGTCGCCGTTGCGCTGCAGCGCGGTGGGCACCGAACGGATCGTCGACGCCAAGGTTCGCTGCTTGAACTGCTCCCAGTTGAAGAAGAAGAAGGTCTTGTCCTTCTTGATCGGGCCACCGATGGTCGCGCCGTACTGGTTGAAGTTGAACGGCTGGCGGTCGCGGCCGGCGCGATTGCTGAAGAAGTCGTTTGCCCGCAGCGCCTTGTTGCGGTTGAACTCATACAGGCTGCCATGGAAGCTGTTCGTCCCGGCTTTGCTGATCAGGTTAATGACGCCGCCGCCCGTGCGGCCGAACTCCGCGCTGGGGTTGCGCACAATCAGGCGGAACTCTTCGGTTGCGTCCACCGAAAGCGGCGTTTGCAGGCTACCGGAAGTAAAGTTCTCCGACGCAATACCATCCACCATGTAGTTGTTCACGCCCGCTGCGCCGCCAGCGATTGACGCCCTTCCGCCGCCATAGGCCGATACCGGCAGGTCGCCGTAGCTGCCCGTAGCGCGCACGCCAGGCACCAGCAGGGCGAACTGCAGTGGATTACGTCCCACGGTGGGCATGTCCAGAATCTTCTGGTTGGGCACCACGGTGCTCACCGTGGCGCCTTCGGTTTCAAGCAACGGCGCCGCTCCTGAGACTTCGATCTTCTCCGTCACCTGGCCGATCTCCATCGTAAAGTCGAGACGCAAAGTTTGGCCTTCATCGAGCGTCAAGCCCGTGCGGACAATCTCTTTGAAGCCTGCTTGCTGCGCCTGCACGCTGTAAGTGCCGCGGGCCAGCAGCGGCGCCGCGTAGTAGCCGTCCTGATTGGTGAGCAGGTCGCGGCGAATGCCGGTTTCGGTATTTATGACGGCTACTTTGGCCCCCACCACAATGGCCCCGCCCGCGTCGGCCACGCGGCCGGTGATCTGGGCAGTTTGAGCGGAAAGAGTGACGGCCAACAGCGCCGTCCAGGTAATGTAATGCAACAGCTTCATGGCTGAAACTCCTTGGTTTTGCTTAGAACTCGGGCGGGCCACCGGTGCCCCCCCGCGGATCGGACCACTTTTCCGGTTGTCCCGGAACGAAATCGATAACTTGCTTTTCCTGCCGCAGGCGCTTTTGCAACTGCGCTACAGAGACATCCTGCACCGGCTTGCCGGAGCGGGCCGCCATCGCCGCGGCCACACCCGCGGCGTGTCCGCCGATCATCCACACGCTTTCAAGACGATACGAGCAGAAGGCGACATGCGAGAAACTCACCGCGCCTGGCACCAGCAGATTGGTGCATTCGGTGCGCTTCGGCAGTAGCGTCCGATACGGAATCTGATAAGCCCAACCCAGCCGCCAGATGCGGCCTTCATTCACAAACTCCGCCGGCGAAAGCGCCACGCGCTGGACGTGATGCGAGTCAATGAAATGGGAGCTGATGCCGATCGAGTCCGGCTTCCGCCGATCCGTCGTGACATCGCGCTGCGTGGCCACGTACTCACCCCGCATGCGGCGCGCTTCGCGAATATAGAGCGCATAGGGCAAATGGCGATTGTCGGCGAACTCGCCGCGATGCAAGCCCCAACTGCGCATCTCGGCTCGGACATTGGCGGGCACGGTCTCGTCGTGAGCCAGAAAAAACAGCAGGCCCAGCGTGTAGTTCCAGTGGTCCGTCACGATGCGGTCTCGTTCGGCGTAACCGGCGAGCGGATAGTCGAACTGGCCGCCGAAGTGGCCCACGGAGAAGATGGCGGCCTGTTTGTTGTTCACTTCGAACTTGCCGTTACGGCGCGCGTAGAAGTCGAGAAAGTCGGCGAGCCTCAGCGCCTGGCCCCGCGAATTAGCCTCAACCAGCCAATTGGACAGAAGGGCGTAGCGTTTGCGGTCGTAGTGCGCCGGCGCCGGAATCGGCACCTGCAGGCCAGGATCTTTGGCAAAGGTCAGCCGGAAATTGTAGTTCATTCCGGCCCGATGCGCCGCGCCTTCGGTGAGGTCCTTGGCCCAGGCCGAGATCCCCGGCAGCAAGCGGCCTTCATCGTCCACCGTACGCGCCTTTCTCGGCACTCGGTCGAAACGGATGCCCGCGGCCTCTTCGCCAAACTCGGTCCGGCTCTCCCGCCCCGCCACGTTCGTGACTCCGGAGCGCGCCATCAGGTCACCCTCATAGCTCGCGTCGACAAAGACTTTGCCCCGCACCGAAGTCCCATCGGTCAGGCGAATCGAGGTGATCCGCGTCCCGGACTTCTCCACGTGCTCCACCCTGGCGCCGAACCGCACCGGAACGGCGGCTTCAGCCAGCATCTCCCGGTACACCTTCTCGGCGACTGAGGACTCAAAGTAGTATTCCGGTTTGCCGGTGCCGTAGTGACGTCCCAGACGGCGGTAGAACTCATCTGCCAAGCCGCCGATCGTCCAGGCGAGCATGTGTTCTGACTCGGCGGTATTGATTCCGCTGGTGCTGAGCCCGCCGACGTGTTGCGACGGCTCGATCAGCAGAACCCGCCGCCCCTGGCGCGCCGCAGCGACGGCCGCGGCCAGTCCGCAGGGAACGCCTCCATACACCACGACCTCAGGTAGGGATTGGTCGGCGTAAACGACACGGGCGGCGGCGGCGCTCACGAAGAGCCGCCTCGAAGCAAGACGCATTCGTGCATGATGGCTGCGACGGCGTGCCTTCGCCAAGCATCTTCTTGTCGCAAGACCGTTAACCCCCAAGTGGCTTGATTTGAAGGGGCTAACGCCTGTTACCGGATTGTTGTATTGTTGTTGAACATGCGTGCTGGGGTCGAAATGCTGGAGGTTGGGGACAAACGGCGCATCCTGGATGAGCTGTTGCAGAGCCCCGCTTTCGGCCGATCGGACCAGTTGCGGCAGATGCTCCGCTACATCGTCGAGGAGGAACTCGGCGGTCGCGGTGACCAGTTGAGCGAGCACGCGATCGGCGTGAATGCTCTTGGCCGTCCGGCTGACTACGCCCCTGAAGTCGATTCCTCCGTTCGGACCAGAGCCCACGAACTCCGCAAACGGATGGAAGAGCATTTTCGGGGAGCCGCACCTGCCGGTTGGCGCATCGAACTGCCCAAAGGGAGCTATCGCGCCAGGTTTGTCCGTGCGGCCGAACCGGTCGAAGTTGCCCTGCCCGCCGACACTCCGCCCACGACTCCGAACCGGTCGCACTTCTGGCGTGGCGTTGTCGTAGGGGCGATTGCCCTGCTGGCGATCAGCTTGGCTGGGCGCTACCTGTGGCCGCAGTCCGAGGGCGAACGCGCGGCGCGGCAAATCTGGGGGCCCTTGCTCGATGCCAACTCTTCCGTCAGCGTCATGCTGGCCAACACCAACCAGTTGTGGATCCGCGAGTTTGGGAATGATCCTCCTCCCCTGAAGGATCCGCCTATCATTTTTCCGGTGCCCAACGATCCTCGCTTCTTCGAATGGTATCGGCGTACAGCCCTCGCCGACCCGAAGCAGTTGATCCTGCACCCCAACAACCATTCGCCCCTGGGCGGCGAGGCCGAAGCCGCCGTGCGTCTGGCCGCATTTCTTGCGACGCGCGGAGTTCGCGTGGAGATGCTGCACGGCGATCGCGCGGCTGAAATGAAGGACCGCAATGCCGTCGTCCTCGGGCGTCCGGAGTACAGCCGGGCCGCCGCCGCACTTCAGCCCGCCGGTGGCTTCTCCGTCCGCTACGTGCCTGGTCGCCGGGAAATGGGCATCGTTTCGGCCGACGGCCAACAGGCCTTCTTCCGCGAGAACGGCGGCACCATCAACTACGGCCTCATCACCGTGTTGACGAAACAAACCGACGCCGGCCCCCACCGAACCCTGCTCTTTGCCGGTATCAATTCCGATGGCAGCGATGCCGCCATGGAACATCTCACCTCTCTGCTGAATCTTCCTGACCTGGTGCGCGAACTCAAGAAAACCACCGGTGAACTGCCCAATTCGTTCCAGGTTGTGGTTCGCAGCCGGTCGAACGACACCCGGACGCTCCAGTCGGAGCGCGCCGCAATCAAGATTCTGCCCTAGCCTGAGCCTACGTGAACAGGTCGGAAACCTCACGGAAGTTCACCACCTTGGTTCCCGCTGCAGGGTCAACGTACATGAAGTCACGCCCGGAAGGCGTGTTCGTGATTCGCTTCGTCCAATCGATGCCGAGAGCCGAATAGATCGTGGCGCAGACGTCCTCGGTGTAGACCGGTCGCTTGCCGCTCCAGCCGAACTCCGTAATCTTGGCGCCTTGCTCGTCTGTGGCGCCTATCGCGCGGCCGCCCTTCACGCCTGCTCCCGCAAACAGGGCAAACATCGTGTCGGCGTAATGTTCGCGGCCCGCCACCGGCGTCAGTTCGCCTGGAGTGCGGCCGAACTCTCCCATACACACCACCAGGGTTCGCTCCAGCAGGTTGAGGCGTTTCAAGTCAGCGAGCAGGGCGGAGAAAGCCGAGTCGAGCGTCCCACAAGTCTTATAAAGACCGCCCTGGCCCTTGTTGCCATAGATATTGCTGTGATGGTCCCAACCAGGCTGCGTGACGAGCAGAAATCGCGCGCCCGCCTTCGCCGCCACCATATTGCGCGCGATGAGGCAGGCATCGCCAAAGGGAGTGCCGCCATAGGCCTTGCGTTCTTCGTCGGTCATCTGCAGCACGCTGCTCATGGCCGGCGTGTTCATCATCTTGAAGACCGCGCGCGAGAAGCTATCGAAACGCCGCATGCCCACCGGCGATGCATCGTCCAACGCCAGGCGGCTCGAGTCCATGCGCTGCAACGCCTCCCAGCGACGCAGCAGCCGGGCCCGATCTTTTTCCTCCACGAAGAAGGGCAGGTTGCGCGCGGCCAGGTCCAGGGTCAACGGCGCACAGTCCGACGGCAGGCAGCCTTCGCCCTGCAGCGGCCCGTACATCGTCGTCGGTTCATAGTTCATCGACACGAAAGGCGGCAGAAAGTCCGTCGACTTGCCGCGCCCCGCAAACTCATGCGCGATCACCGCGCCCAGCGCCGGGCTCTCCTTGATGCGGGCCGCACTCACGGCGTGCCCGGTCTGCAGATAGTACTGTCCGCGCGAATGAACCGTCTCCCAGGCTTGCGCCGAACGCACCACGGCCAAGTCACCCAGATGGGAGGCCAGCTTCGGCATCAATCCGTAGGGATACTGATAGCCGAACTGCGTCGGCCGGACGTCACGATTCTCGGGGGCCCATTTGCCGAACTTCACGTCGAACATGTCCATCTGGGAGGGGCCACCCTGCAGATTCAGAAAGATCACCGTATCGGCTGAACCGCGCGGCGTCACGCGGCTCTGGGCCTGAACATTGGCCGGACGCGCCAGTTCAAGCAGGTCATAGCCGGCGATGGAAAGCGCCCCGAGGCTGAAGAGATCGCGACGTCGAAGGTTCATGTTAGTAAAAGAGGAAGTCCAACCGGTTCACCAGAATCCACAACAGGTCCTCGGCGCCTTGCTCGCGATGCTCGCGGATCAGGTCGACGCCCAGCGCCTTTTCACTCGCCGAAGGCTGGCGCGTCAGGGCGGCGAGATACAACTCTTCGACGATGGCCTCGTTGCTCGCCGGCTTCTCTGACCGTAGCAACGCCTCCAGACGGCTGCCCTTCTGAATGGTGAGCCGTTCCCGGATCAGCTTGTCGTTCATCAGGATGGCCGCCTGTACCATCGACGGCTTTCGGTCCGCCTCAATGGCGTAGCGGTCGCATTGCCCAAAGGCCTGCAGCGCACGAAACAAAGCCGGATCGCTCTTGTCGATATCCTGTGGCGACCGGGTCTGCATCACCGATGCGGCCTTCTTATTCGAAAACGTGACATTGAAAGACGGCGCCACACCGGTCAACTGTGCGATGGCGTCGAAGGTCTGCTCGGCCGAAAGCCTGCGGGTGATCCGCCGCGTGAACAGGCTCTCCTGAGTCGGCTTCCAGCCTTTCGGCGCGGCAATCGACCGCTGATAAGCCTGCGAAGAGACGATCGTCCGCATCAACCGCCGCAAGTCATAGCCGTTCTTGCGGAAGTCATCCGCCAGCGCGTCCAGCAACTCCGGATGTGACGGCTGCACCGTCCAGGGGGCGGGCGGTGGATTCTTGGGGTCTTGCCGCGCCAAATCGAAGTCGAAAGGCCCGTCGACGATCCCCTGGCCCATCAGTTCCGCCCAAAAGAGATTCACCGTCGCCCGTGCGAACTGCGGATGGCCGGTCAGCAGGCGCGCATACGCCTCCCGCGGCTTCTCCCCCACGGCCGGCGCCTCGCCGCCCAGCAGGAACATGGGCGCGACATCTACCTTGGCGTTTCGCGGCGGCCGCAGCGAACTGCGCGTCGTCAGGTTGTAGCCCTTCGCCGTATCCTTCACCATGAACTGCGGTGACCGCCCAAACACCGGCGCGATGTAGGTTTTGCCGAAGAAACTCGCCTGCCGCCAAAGCTCCGCCCGCTTCCGCTGGCTCAGCCACAGATTCACCTTTTCGAGGTGGTGCGCGCCGTCGTGGCAGGAGATGCACTCCGCGTTCACACCCAGGAACAGCTTGGTGGTGTTGATGGCGATCTCGTCCGCCGTGTCCTCGTGGTTCATCATGTAGCCGTCGCCTTCAAAGACGTGGCTCCGGGCAATGAAATTGGCCGCCCCGTCCGTCCACGTGGAGACGGCCGTCGCTGTGATCAGGTCACGGACGAACTCGTCGTAGGGCAGATTCAGCAGGAGCGTCTTATAGATATAGTCGTGCTGGGTGTTGATGCCCTCTTCCAGCAGCTGCCCATTGCGGAAGAGGTCGTTGAAGAAGTACGTCCAGCGGTCGAGAAACGGTGCGGTCGAGATAGAGCGCATGCCGGACACCGGCAGCGGTGGAAACATCGAGTCAATCAGCTTCTGCCGTTTGTCCGCTGCCGGATTGCTGAGAAACTCCCGGGTCGTCTTCACATCCGGAAGCCGTCCCGTGAGGTCCAGGGTCACCCGCCGCAGGAACTCCGCATCCGACGCGATCGCCGCCATCGGAGCCGCCTCAGCCTTGGCCTTGGCGTCGACAAAACGGTCGATCAGATTGGGGTCGGCGGACAAAGCCAACAGCAGCAGCGTATTCACTCCTGCGATTGCCGCACGAATAGGCCAACGAAGAGAAGTCGCATGGGGTTCATTAGCGCCATGTAGCGTACTTGTAACGCAGAGAAATCAATGGCTTACAGATCGGGCTTCGACGGGCTGGACGTCAAGAACGCGATCGGAGTTCACCTCATAGCGGATCACGGCCTCAAAGAAGGTCCCGGTCTTGCGCTCATTCAAAAAGCGCCGCAGAAGGCCCAACTCGGGACGGTTTGTCAGCACCGAAGCAAGCGCGGGGTTGAACGTCGAAGCGACCACCAGCAGGTGCGTATTCGGCGACTTGCCCGGCAGCAGTGCGATCACGCCGTGGCCGGTAGAACGGCTTGGCGAGTGCGCGGTCACCGGGAACTTGCGGCTGCCGCGTAAGTCGATCAGCCCCCGGCTGGTCCCGCCCGGCCCCCGGTCAAAACCGTAGCCGATGCGGTCCATTACGTTGGCCACCTGATGGCTCGACCCCGGCCCGACAAACAGAATCGCGTCCTGAGAGTCCAGCATGCTCAACGTGGCCGCCGGCGTGTCGACGATCGTTGCCGGCACGCCTCGATCTTCGAGATAGCGCGACACTGACGACGCGGCTACTGTGTCCGAGGCGACGGTGTAGAGGTGGCTCACCTCGGGCCGGCCGTACCGTTCGAAGAGCTTTTGCAGGAACGCCGACTGCCCGGCGTCCTCCGGCCGGTTCACTCGGAAGTCGCGCGCCACCACCGGTTCGTTCTCCCAACGGAAGAAGAGCGGCGCCGGGACGATGATCGAGATCGGCCGCCCCTTCCGGACAATCGGTTCCCAGAAGGCGTCGATCGGCGGAGGCAAGGAGGCCAACGATCGCAGCCGGTAGTTATCGACCGCGAGCGCCAACACGCCAACCGCCAGAATCAGAGCGGCAATGGCCCAACGGGTCCAGCGAGGCTTCTCGTGAACATCTTCGGATGACGCTACCGGCTGGAACTCCAGCCTGTACTCGCCGGCCGGAATCTGAATGCGCAGGGAGTCCGGCGCGGTTCCGTAGTATTCCTTGAGGCGTGTTCGCAGCCGCGAAATGTGGACGCGCACCGCGGAGTCAGTCTTGGGGTCGAAATCCGCTTTGCGCCCCAGCACCTCCGTACCGATGGCGTACTCGGAGACCGCGGCCCCGCGATGCCGCCACAGGTAAAGGAGTAGATCGCGCAGCACCGGCGCCTTCCGGAACGAAGGGCTTGCCGCCACCCGATCCACCGCCAACTGCACGTCCGGCTCGGGAATCGTAAATGGCGATGGGGTGTGCGGCACGGAACGCTCTGATTTTAGCCCAACGCCATTGATGCGGGGCCGGAGCGCTTCAGCCGCTGTTGGAAGCGCGCGCGGGTGTCGGGTTTCCTGTGGACCAAGTGGACCGCGCCGGCGCTGACATCTTCACCGATTCGACTGCGGGTGAGGCGGTAAGCCGTTGAAGGTGCTTGGCGATCACGAGCGCGAGGCTGGACGGTAGGATATCCTGCGTCGCGGACTGAGGGTAATAGAGGCGGAGGACCTGGCCATCGGCGATGGGGACGGCGACCTCCCAATGGGCTTCCCGGGGGAAGTAGATCGAGAACGTTTCGAAGTTGCCGTCGCCCCCTTCCAGGCGGACGCCCAGGAGGTTGAATTGGTGGGCGGAGTCACGCATCTGGGTCCAGGCCTCCTGCAGCGTCTTGGCTTCGGATAGCCGTTCATCCAGTTGATCGAGGCGCGTGTGTTCAGCGATCCAGCGGCGCAGGACGTTGGTGAGGAAGAACTGCTTCAGGAGCGAGAACTCGCGGTAGCCGAGCTTCTGAATCGCCACCAGGAGCAGGATGCCGAAGACAATGACGATGATGGGGCCCGTGGAACGTTGCTGGGAGGCGGCAAGAGCCAGGGAGAGGAACGAGGCCAAAGCGGCGCAGCCGTAGAGCAGCAGCGTAGCCCGGCGGACGTTCATGCCGGAGCGCAGCAGGCGGTGGTGGATGTGGCCGGCGTCGGGCGAGAAGATGGGCTGATTGCGTAGGAAGCGCCGTGCGATGGCCAGGGCCACGTCGCTGAGCGGAATGGCGAAGGCGATGAGGGGTGCGGTGAGGCCGAGAAGGGTGGCGGCCTTGTGGCTGCAGATGGCGCCGAAACAACCGAGTGTGAAGCCCAGGGTGAGGCTGCCACTGTCTCCCAGGAAGATGGAGGCCGGGTTGAAGTTGAAGTAGAGAAAGGCCAGAAGACAGCAGAGGAGGGGAAGCGTGAGGATGACCAGGTCCCAGCGCTGGTATCCGAGCGCGCCAATCAGGATCGTGAGTGTGGCCATGGAGCCAAGACCGGCGGCCAAGCCATCCATGCCGTCGATGAGGTTGAAGGCGTTCGCGCACCCGATCAGCCAGATGACTGTGATGGGCAGGGTGACGTAGGGGATGGTTTGCAGGCCGAAGGTTCGGACGTGCAAGCCGCCGGCCCAGACCAGCAGCGAAGCAAGGAGCAGGCCGGACATCTTCTGCCAGGGCTTGAGTTGGAAGAGGTCGTCCCACAGGCCAGTGCAGAGAACGATGAAGATGGCGGCAATGATGAGCCGGGCGTCCACCCGGGAGTCAAGGAACTGGGAGCCGATGTTGAAGGGCAGGAGCCAGCAGGAACCGAGAATGAGCGCATAGGAGAGGAAGACCGCTAGTCCTCCGCCGCGGGGCACGGGAATCGGGTGGAGCTTCCGTTCGCCGTCCGGGACGTCGAAGCAGTGACGCTTCACGAATTGGCGGCGAATGACGGCCGTGAGGCCGAGCGTGAGGACGAATGACGCAAGGGACAGGTAAAGCAGCGGGATCAGCGTGGCATTCATGAGGCACTCCTCGAACGTTTGGGCACGCGAGCCAGGCCAATGGAGGCAACACCGGCGATCCAGGCGACGGTGAAGGCGTTGGCAGGGACGTACATGTTGAAGTCAACGAAGCTGTGTAGCAGGATGGCGACCAGCGAGCCGAGGCAGGCAATCTGCATCAGACGGTCGTCGGTGTCACGGGCGTAGACGGCGCTGCGGAGGGTGGACCAGAGGACGATGAGCAACAGCGCGAGTCCCAGGGAGAAACCGAGGACGCCCATCTCAGTGAGCACCTGCAGGTAGTCGTTGTGGGCGTAGTCGACGGTGTTCATCGGGGCGACGGTCTTGAAGCGGTAAAGGGCGGTTTCATAGCCGCCCAAGCCGACGCCGAACAGGGGGAAGGACTGGACGATGCCCTTGGAGTCGTTCCAGATCTGGGCTCGGGTATCGGCGCTGATGTCCTCGGTCATAGCGAGGTCAGCGAAGCGGGCGATGAGAGGATCGGTGGGGAGGAAGATGAAACCCAGTACGACGATGGCGGCGACCAGGACGATGGGGAGCCACCGGCGCCAGACGGTGACCTTAATCGGCGCGTCGACGTGGCTGGTGCGGAGGTTGAGGGCGAGAATCGCGCAGACGGCGAGCGAGGCGAGCGCGGCGAGGAAGGCCATTCGGGAGAGCGAGTGAACGATGGCGGTGAGGATCAGGGCGGCGATGGCGAACAGGATGCTGGCGCGAATCGCGGGTCCCGCCGGCGACTCGTAACGCTGACGCTCCCTGGTGAGGATGGCGATGGGGTAGAAGACGGCGATCGGAAGGACTAGCTCCAGGAAGCCGGCGAAGTGGTCGCGGTTGGCGTGAGTGCCGGTGGCAAATCCGTCGCCCCCTTCGGCGTACGCTTGATAGAGACCGAGGACGGCTAGCGCGGCGGCGAGGATGAGTAACGGCCAGACGGGCGCCCAGGCCCAAGAAGTAGCGCGCAATTGGAGACTAACATCGCGCAGTAAGACGAAAACGTAGATAATAGCCGCGAGGGTGAGCAGATACTGAAAGCCAGTAAGTGGCACCAGTGACAGCGTGGCGAAGCCGGGCAAAGGACCAAGGACCGGCTGGGCGTCCAGAAGTAACTGATAGCGTGCCGGCGAGAGCGCGGCGATCAGGCTGGAGGGCAGTGGAGTAATCGACAAGCCAGCGAGCACGATTAAGCCGCTGAGGAGAGCTACCACGCTGTGCGGGAGAGCCATGCCGGGGCGTCGGCGGCGAAGGCGCTGTGCAAAGAACACCGCCGATGTGCCGCCGACTCCACTTACGGCCCAGTTCCAGTCGGGAGTGACGCCTGCTCGTTGAAATAGAGCGTAAGCAAGGCTCAGGCCGAGAGTGGCAAGAATGAAGAGCGCCATGCTTGTGGTCCCGGCATAGTCCCGTTCTGGTTAGGACTTACGACGGCGCAAGTACATAAGCCCAGCACCGACGAGGAAGAGAGCGTAGGTGGAAGGCTCAGGAGTGGCGACACCCTGAACGACGAGGTTGATGTCGCTTTCCTTGTCGAAGCCACCGCAGATGTCTTCACCATTCGCGGGGCAGGGAGCGCTGTTGAAGGTGTAGGGGCCGGCGCCGAGATCGAGAGGGTCGTAGACCAGCATGACGCCGTTGGAGCCTTGCTGCGGCGTGAGCGACAAGGCGGCATTAGAGGCATGAAGGAAGAGACAGTTGCCTGGTGTGTTGGCCTCGCAGTCACCGAGCTGCGAGGTCGCGCCGACGGCGAAGTTGAAGACGTCTCCCGCATTCAGGTGAAGGTTGACTGCGAAGGTGAGGGAGTAGATCGGATGGCAGTCTCCGGTTTGATCCTGATAATTAACGCCCGCACCCGTAATACAAGCGTCAGACAAATTTCCGCTACCCGGGTAGTAGACCCGGGAGATGGAGGTCAAGGTGGGGATAAGACCGAATGAGGCTGGGTTGGAGGCGAGGCCACCGTAGAGAGCGAAGGTATCATCGAACTCGGTGAAGGGGTTAGTGGTGCTGGTGATGAACACCATGATCGAGGTGATGTTGTAGCCGGGCGCACCGTTGGGGACGACGAAGCTATCGCCGCCGAGGAAAGGGGGCACCGTGGGGGCGGGGAAGGACCAATCCACATTGGACCGGCCCGCGCCAGCGATGTTGTTAACGGTGCCGGCATTCGGAAGACCGCGATCAATCAGTACCGCGGCGTTGACGATTGACGCCGTGAGAAGACAAGAGAAGATAAGGGCGCATTTAGACATAAAAATACTACCTCGATCCGGAGATCGACCTTTTCTGATTCGATTTACTGCAACTAAAGAGGCTTAGCGGCTACTGACGGGTCGCGGGGGTGGGCGGCGAACGGAGTTGACCGCGTCGCCCGAGGCCAACTGGCCGGCTGCGGGAGTGGTAACGGCAAAGGCAGTTTCCACTTTGGGAGGAGCAGTGACCTGCTCAGTGTTCTTGAAAATCAAGGTTGTGGAAGCTGCTCCGGCGAGGACGGACATGGAGCCGGAGAGCAACCGGAAGGAAAGGCCACCCGCACGTTCCTCAACCACGGCGCGAGATTGCGCGCGTAAGTTGACGCGGGTTCCATCTTTGAGGCGGATGACAACGTTTTTTGCGCCGGCGGTAACTGCTTCACCGGGCACGAGAGGCCAAGAGGGGACACCGTCCGTACGGACACCGGCGCCACCGAGTTGGAAAGGGCTTTCGCTGGTTACCGTGCCGACAGGAGCGGCAGCAAAGGACGAGTAACATAGCGTAGTTGCGAACAGGCAGGCGGTTTGGATAGTTTTTCTCATCTTAATAGCACCAGTCCTCCGTTCTCAGAGTATAGTTCCGGGAGGCTCGTAAATCAATAGTAAATAAGGTGGTTACGCCATTTTCTTGTTAGACACTGTCATACAGGATCGGGCGCTTAAGTCAGCAATTACAGCTGGCCAGACTTTTCGGCGGCTAGGGGTCGTTTGCTTTGAGTGGTTCCGGTGGGATAGGACGTCGAAGTGGGCTGTCCTACGGAGTTTCGAGAGAGCAATCTCAGGTTTCTTACCCAGGCAGTGCCCTCGATCTTGTTGTCGAATTTTTGGCTGGGGAGGCGGAGAATGGCGAGGCGGATGATGCGGGGGGCGGGAACGGTGAAGTCGAGGGTGACTTCGGCGGGGGGATTGGTTCCATTGAAGGGGGCGGTGGTGAGGCCGAGGTCCGGAATGCCGAGGCGAAGGCCTTCGTTGGTGGTGAGGCGGTCAGTTTGGAGGGAAGCGGAAAGGCGGTAAGCACCGGGACGAGGAAGCACGACGGTTTGCCAGGCGGGTTCGGCGTGAACGTTGGTTTTGCCGAGGAAGGTGATCTTGAGGCCTTGGGCCTCGCGGGCGACTTCGAAATCTTCAGAGTCGACGGTGAGACGCCAGTCGAGGGGCGAGGGGCGGGGCTCGGCGGCGAAGTTGCCGTTGAAGATGAGATTGCGAGAGGGGTACTCGCCACCGGCAGGTCCAACGAAGTTAGCCCAGGCGGCGGAGGCAAGGGTGAATTCCTGTTGACGGAGGAGGAAATCGAGGTAGGCGCCTGCAAGGTCCGGTGGGGCGAGGCGGTGGGTGAGCAGGTGAGCCCAGGCGAGGCGGGCAGCGGGGAGGTTCCTGGTGCCGATGCAGTGGAGGAGCCAGGAGCGAAGGGCGCGGGTTTGGCCGTTGAGGGCCTGGAGGATGCGAGCCGGCTCGCCGATGGAGTTGTCGAGGTAGGAGAAGAGGATTTGGTCGTAGTCGGGAACGGCTTTGAGCACTTCGGCGGCGTGGGGCAGCGCGGCGGGCGCGTCGTTGGTAAGGAAGAGGAAGTTGACGAGGCGAAGGCGGACGGCCGGGACGTGGGGCGCCAACTCAACGGCGCGGGTGAGGGCGGCACGGGCGGGGACGGGTTGGCCGTCGTTGGAGAGGGCTTCGCCAAGGTCCGCCCAGCGATAGGGGTTGCCGTTGTCGAGTTGGAGGGCGCGGCGATAGAGAGTGACCGCTTGTGCGTTCTGGGCGGGGTCGATTGCCGCCAGGTCAGCGGCGGGAAGGGGGTCAAGGTTGGCCGAGCGGAACCAGGCGGCACCGCCAGCGAGGGCGAAGGCGCCGATGAGGGGCAGATAGGCTTTGAGGTGAGCAGAAGTGAGCATTAAGGGGCCACCCGGTAGAGGGCGTTGGCGTAGATTTCACGGAGTATGGTTTCAGTCAGAAAGAGGGCGTTGGCGGCGGGGAAGAGACGGTCGAGCCGCCAGGAGACGGGTTCGCCGCGATAGTCCGTGGGGAAGGGGACGATGTCGATCCCGGCGCGGCGGAAGAGGAGGGCGGCGCGTGGCATGTGGAACGCGGAGGTGACGAGGATGACGCGGCGGAAGCGGGTCCGTTGCACGGAGAGAGCTTCAGTGGCGGTGGTGGAGGCGGGCGGCGTGAGCTGGACGGCATCCGGGGGGACGCCGTGTTCGATGGCTGCCTCACGGAGCATGGCGCCTTCGTTGAAGTCGGGGTGGTCCGTGGCGGTGAACAGGAGGACCGGGGCCTTTTGGTGCTGGAAGAGCTGGATGCCGGACTCGAAGCGGTCGACGGCTTCGTTCCATTGGGTCGTGTGGCTATAGGCGCCGCCGAGGACGAGGATGGCCTCGGCCGTAGGGCATTGAGCGGGTTGGAGCCGGGGAAACTGATTCTCGAGTTGGTTGGCCAGGGTGTGCGCGACTGGGGGGAGGCTCGAGAGAAGAAGCACGAGCGCGCCGATGGCGGTGAGGGCGGTGGCCCACTTTTGGGAGCGCGGAGTGCGGTTGCGCCGGAGAATGAGGGCGAGGGTGAGGAGGAGAAGGGTGAAGCCGACGGGGAGGATGACAGCGGGGAGGATCTTGCGGAGCTGGAAAAAGAGCGACGTCATGTAGCTTTGTGCCAGCGTAGCAGCTAGCAGCGGCCAGGTAACTGATTCTATTTGGCGATTTTCTTAGTTACTCGCCCCAGGTTGGGTTGCGACAGCCTATTGCCGGCGAATGCGCGTCAGGCAGTATGGAAGTAGAGCACGGGCGAGGGCATCGCACCGGCGGCAATCCCAAGCATGACGCAAAGAAAGTCGTTTCGATCATCGTGCATCTGCTGGTGCAGATCATTTGGAAAGTTCTGCATCAAAAGGAGGAGTATGTCGAGTAAGGGGCAAGGTCGACGAATGCTAAAGCGCTCCTTCGTGCCACCCGTCTGAATCGGAATCGCGAACTCCGCCGCGCCGGCTAGCTGTCACGTCACCCAGCGCGGAACGAACCAGCAGGACGTCTTCCGCCCGGCAGGCGATCGCGAGGTCTACCTCGATCTGATGCGTGACCAGCTTCAGGACGCCGGCGCTGCGGGCGGCACCTTTGGCAAGGGCGTTTTTTCTCCGTCCGCTCTCCCCGGTGCACCTCGATGTCGCGCTGCGCTACGTCGAAAGGAATGCCGCTCGTGCCGGCATGGGTGATGAAACCAGAGGACTACGCTGGTCGAGCATACACTTGCAGGGAAGTCGCGCTATTTCCATTTGGCATTTAAGTTGCTTATCAGTCGGGAATGAGTACGAAAGAGATCACTTCGACCATCAGTCGGCTGATTGAAACTTTAGGCAACAGCGGAAAGACCGCCGAGGATGTCAGCCCTTACCTGAAGGAACTCTCCCGGAAGCATGCGGCTGAAGGCGAGGGTCCGCAAAAGAGCCCACTTGTGGCAAATGGTACGCATCGCGGCTGGACCGTGGTGACGCCGGGCTAAGCAAGAATGTCTTTCGCCACCACGCCGTGGACATCGGTAAGGCGGAAGTCGCGGCCGTTGTAGCGGTAAGTCAACTTCGTGTGATCGAGCCCGAGGGTATGCAGAATCGTCGCGTGCAGATCGTGGATGTGCACACGGTTCTCAACGGCGTGGTAGCCGTAGTCGTCGGTGGCGCCGTAAGCGAAACCGCGTTTGACGCCGCCGCCGGCCATCCACATGGTGAAGCCATACGGGTTGTGGTCGCGCCCGTCACGTTCCATGAAGGGCGTGCGTCCAAATTCACCGCCCCAGACGACGAGCGTGTCGTCCAGCATCCCACGCGACTTGAGGTCGCGCAATAAACCGGCGATCGGCTTGTCAACGCTGTTCGCGTTCTTGGCATGCAGACGCGCCAATTCCGTATGCTGGTCCCAATCGTCGGCGGTGCATTGAACGAAGCGGACACCGCGTTCGACGAGACGGCGCGCCAGTAGACACTGCCAGCCGAAGTCGGCGGTCTTCGCGTTGTCGAGGCCATAAAGACTCTTGGTTGCCGCCGATTCGCGCTCAACGTCGAACGCCTCCGGTCCTTCCGCCTGCATGCGGAAAGCAAGTTCAAAGCTTTGAATGCGGGATTCGAGGCGATCGTCAAACTCGCGTTGACGGGCATGCCGCTGATCGATCTTGGCGAGCATGTCAAGTTCATAGCGCTGCTCCGCAGTGGTGCGGTTGCGCGCCAACAAGTTCTCGATGGCTTCCTTCCGCAGTTCGGCCACCGGCGTCCGTGACGTGCCGATCGGCGTGCCCTGATACTGGCCCGGCAGGAAGGCCGAACTCCAGTTACGCGCTCCGCTGTGGCCGGCGTGCGGGCGGATGGTGACGAAGCCGGGTAGGTTCTGATTTTCGGTCCCCAAGCCATACAGCGTCCACGAGCCGAGCGAGGGGCGGGTGAGATTCACCGTCCCCGTGTGCATCTGCAAGAGGGCACCGCCGTGGTCGAGACCGTCGGCCACCATCGAACGCACGACGCAAAGCTCATCGACACATTGCGCGACTTCCGGGAACAGGCTGCTGACCGGCAAACCGCTCTGGCCATGGTTCTTGAAGCTCCACGGCGACTTCATCAGGTTGCCGAAGTAGGCCAGCGTCGGCTGGAACTGCTGCTCCATTTTGAAGGGCAGCGGCTTGAGGTGGTCGCGGTCCAGCTTGGGTTTGGGGTCGAACGAATCGATGTGCGATGGTCCGCCGCTCATGAAGAGAAAGATGACGCGTTTGGCGCGCGGAGCGAAGTGGGTCGACTTGGGCGCGGTGGGGTTGTCGGCGGCGGAGAGCAGGGAGGCCAAGCCCAGCGATCCGAAGCCGCAAGCGGCATCGCGGAGTAGCGCGCGGCGGGAGAGTGGGAATTTAGTCGACATAGAAGAAGTGATTCGATTCGAGGAGAAGTCGGCCGAGCGTCGTCCAGGCGGCATCCTGGTTGCCGCCCGGATATCCAGCCAGGAAAGCCAGCATCTGCTGCGTCTCTTCCGCCGAAGCGGGGCGGCCCCAGGCCCGCAGAATGCCTTGCTCGATGCGCTGCTGATCCGTCATCTCGGATGTGTCACGCAGCCGTTTGGCGAAGACCGAGGCCTGCTGCTGGAAGAAATCGTTATTCATCAGATACAGCGCCTGCGGGGCGATGTAGGTTTCGCCGCGCTGGCCGGTGGCGGTGGTGGAGTCGGCAAAATCGTAGAGGGCCATCATCGTCGCGAGACCGTTGCGGTCTACCGGCAGATACATCGTACGGCGGAAGTGTTCGTCCATCTTGGTGCGTCCCCGACGCGCGTCGGTGCGCGAACCGGCGACGGGGTCGAGATAGCTGCCCATCTTAAGATCGAGTTTGCCGTTGACGGCGAGCCATGAGTCGCGCATCTCTTCGGCCGAAATGCGGCGCCTTTGGAACCTCGACCACAGCCGGTTGCCCGGATCTTTCTCCCAGGCCTCGCTCTTCGTCGCGGACGAGAAACGATAGGCGGCGGACGTCATGATGAACTTATGCATGTCCTTCATGGACCAGCCGCGCTCGATGAAACGGCTCGCCAGATAGTCGAGTAACTCGGGGTGCGTGGGCGCTTCGCCGCGCAGGCCGAAGTTGTCGGGCGTGCGGACCAAGCCTTCGCCAAAATGCCATTGCCACAGCCGGTTGACGGCGACGCGCGCCGGCAGCGGGTTGGAAGGCGAGCCCAGCCATTGGCCTAACTCGAGCCGGCCGCTCACGGTGGAGACGGGCGGCTGATTCTCGCCGGCCAACACCACCGGGAACCGCTTGGCCACGGGCTTGCCAAGGTTGCCGTGACTGCCGCGAACGAAGACATGCTGCTCGAACGGCTGATCTTCGGCGACCGCATGCGTCACGAAGGGACGCTCGGGCGCGGTCTTACGGAGTTCGGCGAGTTGCTTCTCGAGCAGTTCGACCTTGGCTCGCGTCTCCGGACTGACGAAGCGCTTGCGATCCTTATCCGCGATGGCAAAGGCCCCGTCTTCGCGGTCCTTCTCATTGAAGGTTTTGGCGAGGAACGAAATGTCGCCGAAGAACCGTTCGGACTCCTGGCTGAACGCGAACCCCTCAAAGCGCACCTGCGGCGTGGGCTTCTTTCCTTGGGCGACGCTGGCGATCGCCGATGCCGCCCACTTGTCCAGGATGCCGCGCCATCGTTGGGCAGGCTCGCGGATCATTGCCGCATACTCATCGGCGATCTGGTTCACGTTCGCGGGTGTCGCGGCGTACCACCTCGCGAGAAAGGGCCGGAACGAACCGTCAGCGCGCAGATACTTCGCCAGCTTTTCGAGCATCTTCGCGTCGAGTCCGCGCTCCTTGGCGACGTCAGCGGCAGCCATCTTCTGATGCTCGACCGTCCAGGCGGCCACCATGTAACTCGCTAGCTTCGGATGGATCTCGCGATAGACGAAGGCCGTGACTTCCGGTTCGAGCACGGCTTCGATCTCAAGCTGTTTACTCGTGATCTCATCCTGGCGGCGCTTGAACTTGCCGTACACTTCGTCCGAAGTGAGGGGCGCGAAGTAGAGCATTGAGCTGCGGCCTTCGAGTGTTTCGTAGAGGCGGGTGCTGCGGAAGATCGAGGCCAGCGCGTAGTAGTCGTCGGCGGTGATCGGGTCAAACTTATGGTCGTGGCAGCGGGCGCAGGAGACGGTGAGGCCGAGGAAAGCTTTCGACGTCGTGTCGATCTGCTCGTCGATCACGTCGTAGAGTTGCTTGGTCTTGTCCTGTTCGACGATGGCTTTCGGACCCAGAGCGAGGAATCCGGTCGCGATCCGGCCGCGGATGAAATCGGACTTCTCGACGGCGAGATCGCCGGCCACCTGTTCGAGCATGAAGCGGTTGTAGGGGAGGTCGCGATTGAAAGCGTCGATGACGTATTCGCGATAACGCCAGGCTTCGCGGTAAGCCTGATTCTCATCGATGCCCGTCGACTCGGCGAAACGGGCGACGTCGAGCCAATGCCGTCCCCAGCGCTCGCCGTAGCGGGGCGAGGCGAGAAGGCGGTCGATCAGGCGTTCGTAGGCGTCGGGAGCCTCGTCGGCAAGGTAGGTCTGGATCTCTTCAGGCGTGGGCGGAAGTCCGTGCAGGTCGAAGGTCGCGCGGCGCAACAGGACGAGCTTGCCGGCTTCGGCGGGCGGAGCGAGCTTGGCTTCTTCAAGCTTGGCGAAGATGAAGTGATCGATCTCATTGCGGCCGCGACCGTTCTTCACGGCCGGAAGGGTGGGCTTCCGGATCGGCTGGAACGACCAATGGGCCAAACGCTCTTTCCAGTTGCCGGCGACGACCTTCGTCTCCGTCTCCGGCAGCGCGGCGCCGGCCCGTATCCAGGAGTCGAGGGCGGCGGTGTCGGCCGCTGGGAGTTGACCGGACGGAGGCATCTTGACCTTGCCCTGCCAGCGAACGGCGTTCATCAGGAGGCCGGATTTCAACAAACCCACTTCGTGGTCCGCGGCGCGTAGACCCTCGGCGGTGGTGAGGTCGAGGCCGCCCGTCTTCGCCTTCGGGTTGTGGCAAGCGCCGCATTTGGCCGAGAGGAGAGGCCGCACGCTTTTCTCGAACACCTCGTCGTCCGCCAGCGACAGGCCGGCGGCCAGCAAGGCGTAGAATAGGGCTCGGCAGATCATTGATCCCAGCATACGGGCCTACAGACAGTCGCGAAAGTAGCGCCCGGTAACGGCGCGGTTACATCAGGGTAACCGTTTGACGTTCCTGATACGATGATCCAGTGCCAAGTGTCCTCCAACAAGATTCGCTCCGCCGGCAGGTGGAGCATGTCTTGTCCAGCACGGCATTCCGCAGTTCGACCTCGCTTCGCCGCCTTCTCGAGTACCTCACGGAACGCACACTGCACGGCGAAGCGCACGACCTGAAGGAATACCGCATCGGGGTGGAAGGCTTAGGGAAGCACGAATCGTACGACCCTCGCGTGGACCCTTCGGTACGAGTCCAGGTGGGCCGGCTGCGCTCCCGGCTGACCGAATACTATCAGGACGAGGGCTCCCACGACGCGATCGTGATTTCGATTCCCAAGGGTGGATTCTCGGTTGTGTTCGACGAACGCACTGTCGAACCTGCGGCCGGTGTCCCGGTCGTCATTGATCAGCCGCCCGCGCGCATGACGACGCGGCTCAAGCTCATCGTTTTCACGGCATTGCTGCTGATCGGCACGATTGTTTTCTTCGTTTCGCGGGCAAAATCCACACCCGGGAGAGACCAGGCCACCGCATTTCAGGAGCTCTGGGAGCCGTATCTCAGCTCGGACCGTCCCACCCTCATTTCGTTGGGCGTGCCGATGTGGGTCCGATTTGAGAGTAGGGGCCAGGACGGCGCGGTTCTACCGGGCGACCTGAGGGATGGCAAGCTCAATCAGTGGCCGGCGGAAGCCGATTCTGTCGACGGCAAACGCCTTGATGGGTGGCGCAAGCTGCTCAAGCCGGATGTTCTCGAACCGCGCTATCACTATGTCGCCGTTGGGGAAGCGATGGGCGCCGCGTCCTTAAGCAAGGCGCTGGGCCGCTATATTAATCCGACGCTCGTGCGCAGCAACCTGCTTTCCTGGGACAACGTCAACGGCGCCAACGTCATCTTCGTGGGCGCGCCGAAGTTCACTCCGCATTTTCGCAACGCGCCGTTTATCCAGAACTTCCGGATCGGCGACTTTCAGGTGCATAATCTCCGTCCTCAGCCGGGTGAGATCGCCGCCTATCCTGATGAGCCCAAGCCCACCGACCGGCGCGGTGCGGCCTTAGTCGGGCGATACCGGAACCCCAGCGGTGGCTGGCTAACCCTCATCGGCTCGGCGAATAGTATGTGTACGTGGGCGGCCGTGGATTACGTCACCCGCCCCGATTACGTGGCAAAGCTTTCTAACGCGCTTCGCCGTTCGTTCGGGAAGATTCCGGATTCGTTCGAGATGGTGGTGGAGGCCAAGTTCGACCAGTCCAGCGCGGTCGAGATTCATCACGTGGCCCTCCGAGAGCTGCGTTAGACCCGGATGTAACGGGTTAGCAACCTTCGGTTACTTGCCCAATGCCCTCGCTAAGTCCATACTTTGGAAAGGTTTTTTGGTGCACGCGCGTCTCTGCGCGTCAAAAGAGGAGTCGTCTATGCAGAAGTTTTGCACAGGGTTGGTGCTGTCGCTTTGTTTTGTCGTTTTAGCCGCCACGCCGGCATTTGGCCAGGCGCTGTCCGGATCCCTGGTCGGCAATGTCACCGATCCAGGTGGGTCGGTGGTTCCCGGAGCCAGCGTGCGGGCGGTGAACATTGATACGAATCAGGAGTCGAAAGCTGAAACGGGCGGAGATGGCTCCTACTCGTTTATTTCTCTCCGTCCGGGCAATTACGACATTACCGTGGCGGCGACCGGGTTCCAAACTGCCCGTCTGCGCCGGGTGACCACAACGGCAAACACGACCGTTCGCGCCGACGCCCGGCTCGTGGTGGGGCAGATCACAGAGACGGTGGATGTCAGCGCGCAGGCATCGGCCTTGCAGACGGACAGCGCCGTCGTACGCAACGAGATCCGGTCCGCCGATTTGCAGAGCATCCCGGTGCCGGTGACCCGTAATTATCAGAATCTGTTGGTGACCGTACCCGGCATGGCTCCGCCTACCGACGCGCACTCGATCTCGGCGAATCCGTCGCGCGCGCTGCAGCTGAACTCGAACGGAACGACGGCGCAATCCACCGCGGTCCGCGTGGACGGCGCCACGAGCTGGAACAGCTGGCTGCCGCACATCGCCGGCTACGTGCCAGCGCTTGAGGCAATTGAAACGGTGTCCGTCGAAACCGGCAGCTACGAAGCGGACCTGGGGTTCGCCGGCGGCGCCGCGATCAACGTGCAGATTAAGAGCGGCACGAATCAGTTGCATGGATCCGGCTTCTGGTATCACAACAACCAGCACATGAAAGCGCGTGCCTATTTCCTGCCTGCTTCGCAGGGGCAGGCCAAGCGCATTCTCAATCAGTACGGCGGGACGATCGGTGGACCCATCGTCAAGAATCGCGTCTTCTACTTCTTCTCTTACGAAAACACGCCCGATCGCCAGTCGACGTTCCGCATTGCCAACGTGCCCACCGATCTGATGCGGGCCGGCAACTTCACCCAGTCGCCCCAGCCGATCTTCGATCCGACCACCGGTAATCCGGCCGGCGGATTGCGCACACCGTTCCCCGGCAACATCGTTCCCGCCGCCCGGATCGCTGCTGCCTCGCGCAAGATCGCCGATTTGACACCGTCGCCGAACATCAACAACGTCAACGCCGTCGGTGCGAACTACTTCGTCAATGGCGCTTTCGGCTTCGATCGGATCACTTACGACAGCAAAGTGACAGCGCACGTGACGGATAAGCTGAACGTGAACGCGCGGATCAGCTACCTCGATTGGAGCTTCAACAATCCTCCGCAATTTGGTCAGCTCGGCGGGCGGGGCATCGAGAACCGCGGCAGCTACGACGGCATGGGCTTTGGCGATACGCTGTCGATGACCTACTCGGCCATTTATACGGTGACGCCGAACTTCGTCATCGACGGTTACTTCGGCAACACGATCATCAACAACCGGGTGGAGAACATCCGCCTCGACGAGAAACTCGGTCTGGATTTCCTCCAGATCCCCGGCACCAATGGCCCCACGCGTGACGACGGCGGCTGGCCCGGATTCGTCGTCACCGGGTTCGACGCCTTTGGCCGCGCGCAGAACAATTCGCCCTTTAACCTCCGGCTCCCGCAGTCGCAGTATGTCGCCAACGCCACCTGGGTGAAAGGCAAGCACGATCTCAAATTCGGCTGGAACGGCCTGCGGATGGAAATCGATAGCAACGAGCCTTCGGGCAATCCGGGCTTCTTCAACTTCGGCCGCAATGTCACCGGCAAGGCCATCGACACCAACGGTCCGGCGTCCACCACCAACGACTACAACTCCTACGCCGCGTTCATGCTCGGCCTGCCGACTTCCATTGAGAAGCGCCTGCGCACCGAAGCCGGCCTCACCCGTAACACCTCGAACAGCCTTTATGTCAGCGACCGCTGGCGCGCCACCCAGAAGCTCACCCTCACCGCCGGTCTACGGTGGGAGTATTTTGGCGTCCCGGTGCGCGGAGGCGACCGCGGTCTCGAGATCTACAACTTCCAAACCAACCAACTGTCACTCTGCGGTGTCGGCAGCCTGCCGCAGAACTGTGGCTTCAGCATGAGCAAGCGGCAGTTCGCGCCCCGCCTGGGGATGGCTTACCGCGCGACGAATTCGCTGGTGTTCCGCGCCGGTTACGGCATCGCCTGGGATCCGGTCAATATCGGCCGCAACCCCGCCCAGACCTATCCCGTGATCAGTACGGTGCTCTTGCCTTCGGCCAACGACTATTCGTTCGTCAGCACGCTCGCGGCCGGCATCCCGCCCGTCCCGCTGCCGAACCTTGGCAATGGCATCATCACGGTGCCCAACGCCGTTTCCATGGAGTTGGCTGCGCCGAACTACCGTCGCAACTACATTCAAAGCTGGAACTTCATGATCCAGAAGGAGTTCGCGGCGAGGTGGGTATTGGAAACCGGATACGTCGGCAATCGCCAGGCGCGTTTGCAGAATCGCTGGAACGCCAACTATGGCACCATTGGCGGCGGCACGCCGGGCCTCGTTTTGAACCGCCTGTTCGGCCGTACGGCACCCACCAATATCCATTCCGATGCCGGCGGCTTCCGCGGCTACTACGATTCGTGGCAGAACACGCTCACTCGCCGCTTCAGCGGGTACACGCTGAAGTTAGCGTACACGTGGTCGAAGGCCCTCGGACCCAACGGAAACGCCAACGGAGTGGACGGCTACTCGAACAACAATCCGGCTTACTGGGAAATGATGTCCCACGTCCCGACGTCGTACGATCGCACGCATAACTTCAATGCGTCGTTCTCGGCGCAATTGCCGTTCGGCAAGGGCAAGTCGATGCTCACAGACGGCATCGGCGCCGCGGTGCTCGGCGGGTGGCAGGTCAATGCCTTGTTCACGGCCTATACGGGCGCGCCCTTCACGGTCAGCGCCGATGGCGGCTCGCTCAACGCTCCGGCAAATTCGCAGATCGCTGACCAGGTCAAGCCGAACGTGAACATCATTGGTTCACGGACGGCTTGGTTTGACACCACCGCCTACGCTCCGGTAACGACGGCGCGTTTTGGCAACTCCGGTTACAACCAACTGCGCGGACCCGGCATGGTGAATGCCGACGTCAGCGTCTATCGCATCTTCCAGATGGGTGAACGCGTCAGCATGCAATTCCGCGCGGAAATGTTCAACGTGTCGAACACGCCGCACTTCGCCAACCCAGGAGCGAACGTGAGCGGATCGAACTTCGGCGTGAGCACGGCCATTGCGAATACCGGTCGCGAGGGCATCGACGAGCGTCTCTTCCGTGTCGGGTTGCGGCTGGCGTTCTAGTCTACGGCTCTCCAACGGGTTGATCCGCGGAACGTCGAAGGCCGAAAGTCTTTGACGTTCCGCGTTACCACGGCGATCATGGCATCATCGCCGAAACTGCACTGGATTGCCGACCATAATGCGAGTCCACAAGCGACGGTATGTCGAGAGGCAGGATCGTGGCCGTGCACTCTAACTCGTCCAGCCAACGATCAATCTCCAACGCCTTCTCCGGGCACCGAAGGCCCAGGCGGCAATTGCGATCCGCGCTGGAACGGGTATGCTCATCTGGGCACTACCCCCCCCCATGGGGTCTCGACCTGCGGGCCGCCTCGTTGAATTCGGCCGCGCTCTGGGGGAATTGGGGGGGGCACACTGGCAAGAGCCCGGTGCACTGGTGCACTTCCCTTGCGTCTGAGACGATCGAGCCTGGAATCATGACGAACTGTAGAATCATCCGACGAATCAGTGAGCCGGAGGTACCCACTTTGGGAGGCAAAATTCCGCGCCGAAGCGGGAGCGTAGGGCTCATACCAGTGTGTCCCACGTGGCCTTGTCCCACGTGGCCATACAGTTTAGCAAGCGGTCAGCATCAAAGGTCGTCCAGGATGAGATTGCGTGACGGTAGTACAAGTGGTCTGAGGAGGCTCCCTGATTTCGTTGCCGCAAGCCGCCGAACGCTCAGGATCGTCGGTTAGAGCGGTAGTGCGTCGGTTCGTGAAGGTTCGGAAGGCCCCAGATCAGCGGCACTGAATTACGATATCCCGACGGAGCGTGCGTACTTCTGGAAGTCTGGATAGAAGTCTTTGTATTTCTCATCACGGGCAAAGTGATCTCGAAAGTGCGGCCAGCACGAATGCACGGAAGCATTGTACTTAGCGACGAACGAGGGGTCGGTGACGATTTTCTCATGAATCAGTGCAACCATTCTGTTAAGAGCGCCAAAGAGTTCAGATCCAATTTCGTATCTAAGGTTCGTAGTCTTGGAGTAGGCCATGGCGTCACGGACTGACGGAGTCTGCATAGCCGCACACTCGTACTGGAGCGTGTACATAGTCAAATACTCCTCCTTCCACCGGTTCTCTGCCGCCTGTATTTGTGCATACAATGGCTCGAAGAACGTAGCTTGATTACGTCGTGACTCGATCTGTGTGAGTTCGTTCTGAAGAATGTTCTGCCTTTCTACAATTGCATTTTGCCTGCGGAGCAGCAGAAGCGTTAATACCCCTAAGGTGGTTGAGAACGCCACGCCCACGTAGGCGGCACCGGCTTCGCCCAACCAGAAGTCACTCCCTTCGAGCTTCTGCCACCATGTCGTGTCCGGTGGCTTAGCAGTTATTGGGCCGTCAATCGAGATATGTCCGGGAGCGACCACGCTCTTGACCGGATTCAACGTGACGTTGCCTACTTCCGCAGGCTTCACCGGTCCCTTCTTCGGTTGTGCCGGTGCCTGCGCCAACAGAACACCAGACAAAGTCAAACACGTGAGCGCTACTCTCCTACGCATGGATTTCACTACGCCCCAAAGAGCCGCCCGACCGTGGCATGGAACCCGCATTCTTCAGAGAGCATGGCGAGCTTCTTCTTGTTGATCGTGATTCCCCACTCGGGTGGGCTTTTCTTCCCCTCGCCATAGTCTCTGCTCTCGAACAGCCGGTGATGCGTAGTCTCAACGGACGATTGGACGAGAAAGAGTGTCGGGGCTTGGCCCTCGACAAATTGGACGAGAAGTAAGAGTAGCTTCGGAGAGATCTTGAACTTGGACTTCTGCATGAAGATGTAGGGGTTCTTGCCCGCTTTTGGCCTGAACGACTTCACCTGAACGTCGTAGTGGTCGCCCTTCTTAGTGCGAACGACGAAATCGATACCGTGGTCATCGACCTCGCTGCTGAAGACATCGCATCCAAGCAGTACAAACTCCATTTTGGCCAAATACTCGGCGTACCTTCCGAGCTGAATCCTGTTGAGGTGGGCCCACTGATGTTGTTTCGGTTCGTTCATTTCGAATGACGATACCACGCATGGCCTATGGACCACAGCGTCAGGGACCGGATGGAGGCTTCGACGAAGAGACTATCATCTCGCCAGATGTCTGGCACCCTGGCATTCAACCGGCCTATGACATTCGGCTGTGCGACATTCGGCTGTGCCAGACATTCGGCAGGGGATACCAGATTGGTAAAGTTGGGGTGAGTGAAGACGCAAATGGGGGTAAGGGCGTCGGGGTGACGCTCGGGGAGGGGTAGGATGGACGCGGGGAGCAGGAACGCGGTCTGGGGGCAACGACGCGGGGGACGCCGGGTCAGTTGCCTGGCGGACCGGTGGCGAAGTTCAGCGGGCGGTTGTGGCGAGAGCCGGTATGCAGACGGCGGAGACGAGCGGCGTTGTGGTGAGCCTCTTCGCGGGGGCCATTGAGGTAGATCTGCCAGTCGTGGGCGATGGTGGCGGGGTTGCCGAAGATCTGACGCCAGTGGTCGAGGGTGAGTAAATCGTCGGGGTCGGCATCGGCGAGGTGGACCGCCGCGCTGGACCAAGGCCAATCGGCCGGCCGGCGGGCGAGCCCGGCGCTGACAGGATTGTTTTCGACGTAGCGCAGAAACTCGCGAAAGCCCTTGGAATCCAGGAAGCGGGCGTCGTGGCGCGGGGTCCAGTTCGTGGGACCCATGCGCAGGTAAGGCGAGAAATGGGCGGTGTCCTTACAGCCGTAGAGCGGCGCGATCAGCAGCCATGGCGTGTGTTGGTACTTGCGGTTGAGGTAGAAGGAGTAACGGCCCTGCATGTCGCGCATGAGGTTCGAGATCGACTCAGGTGTCGAAGCCTCGAAGATCCAATGGGCGTGATTGTGAAGCAGGCAGTAACCATGGATGGCGACGCGGTGCCGCTTGGCGTAGCGGCCCATGAGTTCGAGAGCCATTTCGAAATCCTGGGTGTCGCGGTAGACCCACTGGCCGGCGTTGCCGCGCTGGGTGACGGCGTAAAGTTGCTGGGGACGGTAGTCGCGGGGCGGTCGCACGAGGAGTTGTAGGGCAGGTTTCGAGCCGTTTCGAGTGCTTAAGTGTTTACAATGACTTAGGAAAGGAGGCAGGATGCCATGTTTCAAATCGGGACGAGAACCGCTTCAGAATGGAACGCGACGCTCCATTCTGCTCTCTTGCAGAGATGTCTGGCACCAACGTTTGGCACCAACGTTTGATGAATGAGAGAGACGGCGCTGGTGCCAGACAGAGCGCCGGGATAACTTGCAGAGATGTCTGGCACCAACGTTTCCTATGCGGTTGGATTCGTTCACGAAATGCTTTAATGGCGGCTCTCCCGGCCCGTTTCAGTCTCCGCCTCCCTCACGGAACGAACCCGGGAAAACCGAAGACGAATCCAGTGGCCCCAACGAGCACGAATCAGGAAATCGGTGTCGCGAATGAACAAAGCCTCCCCCCAAGGGGAGGCTTTGTTCATTCAGGTTCTGGTCGGCCTAGAAGTAGTACTTCAGACCGAACTGCATGTTGCGAGGCCCGACGCCATTGCGAAGGCCGGTGATCTGGCCGAAGTTGACAGCGCCGAATGCCGTCGCGGGGTCACCGAACATCGGGGTATTCGTGAAGTTGGTTGCCTCAAGCCGAATCTCGATGCGATGGCCTTCTCGAACGAAGATGCTCTTCAGCAGGGCCGCGTCCAGGGTCTTGATGCCCGGTCCACGGTAGTTGAGGTTGCGCGGGGCGCTGCCCGGCACGTCCGGTGCCGGTTGCGAGAACGCGGCGCGATTGAAGTAACCGTCGATGCGGCCCTGGATGCTTCCCGAAGTGCTGGGGTCGCCAATCAGGTTCGGGCGCTGCGTTCCGTCCCAGATCGCGCCGCCATTCTGCGTGACCTGTAATGGCATACCGCTCTGCATGAGCAACATGCCGCTGACATTCCAACCACCGGCCACCCAGTTCAACACCCGGTTCATATTCGAGCCGAAGGCCCGGCCTTTACCGATTGGCAGTTCATAGGAACCGGTCATCACGAAGCGGTTCGCGATGTCGTGAGCCGAGAGCGCCCGCTCACCACGCAGATCCCAGATGTTCTGCAGCGCTGTCGATCCGCCCAGCCACGAGACGTTGCCCGAACTGTGCGAAACGTTATCGATCATCTTCGACCAGGTGTAGTGCGTCAGCATCGTCAGCCCCTGGCTGAAGCGCTTCTCCCATTTCACCTGCATCGCATGGTAGTTCGAGTCGCCGCGGGCGGGTTCCGCCTGGCCGACGCTCGTGCCGTCAAAGTGCGGCATCGGACGCAGCGTACGGACGCGGGTAACCTGCGCCGCACTTAGGGGCGAACGCGAATCGGTGATCTGTCCAAAGAATGGATTTGGCACGAGAGCGTTCAGGGCCGTGCGGCCTTGGCCCCAATACTCCGGTGAGAGTGGAGAAAGCGTGGTGATCGGCATGAACAGGTGCGTGCCGCGGCTTCCGGTGTAGTTCAACTCGAGCACCGATTGCTTTGGAAGCTCGCGCTGAATGGACAGGTTCCACGAATGGTATTCGGGATTCCGGTTGTAGTCACGGACGATCGTGCCGGTGCCGAAACCGATGAGGGTGTCGTCGCCCTGGCTGCGGCCCGGAGGCAGCAGGACCCCGTTCGGGAACGGGTTGGCCAGTTGAGTGTTCAGCGTGGCGTTCCCGTCGAGCGTCCAGATAGACGGCGAGTTGATGGTGAACCCGGTGCCGGGGCGGCCGAACACAGTCGCGCGGGATAGGGTGTAGAAGAGGCCATAGCCGGAACGGATGGCGGTCTTCGAGTTGAGGGCGTATGCGAAGCCGATCCGGGGCTGCCAATTGTTCCGGTCCGCGTCGAAGGGTGAGCGGGTCTTGTCGTCAACAAACTTGATGACGCCGTGGGTATCGTAGCCCTGCGCGCGGATGGACGACTGGGCGTCGAGATCCCAGTAGCTGTACCGGTTCTGGGTTTCCCAGCGCGGCACGTCAAAGTCGTAGCGCAGGCCCAGGTTGATGGTCAGCCGGTTGGTGATCTTCCAATCGTCCTGGATGTAGAAGCCCCAATAGGCCGACCGCGAGAATGCCTTCGGCTCAATGTGGTAGTTGCTGCCTGTGGTCCAGCCGAGCAGCATTGAGGCCAAGCCATTGCCTTGGTTCCCCGGGCAGGTGAAACGGTCGGCGCAGGTGGCTCCGCGGCTGAAGCTAAAGTTCCCCGAAGGAAAACCGGGCTGCAGATAGTCGAGGCGATTGTAGCGGCGCTCGCCGCCCACCTTCAGGTTGTGGGCGCCGACCATTTTGCTCATTGATCCTGACCAGTGATGAACCGCTTCCTGACGGTCCATGATCCAGTAGCCTTCGGTGCCGAACTCGCGGAAACCCTCCGGGCCGAAGCGTGGAAACACCAGGTTCGTGGCGTTTTCCTTGACGTTCGACGCAAAGCCGAGTGTCGTGGGATCGAACGAGTCGAAAAACGGATTGCGGCCGAAATCGGAGTAGGTGTAGCCATAGCGGAAGACGAACAGCGTGGTCGCATTGGCTACGTGCGTATAGTCGCCCACCATGGACTGCGTCCGGGTGAAGCTCGGCCCGCCGGTAAAGTACGCCGGATTGTTGTCGCCGAAGAGGTTTGGGTTGGTGCCGTCGTTGCGCTGGTTGCTCCAGCGTCCGCTGATGCGGTTCGCCGCGTTGAAGTTATGGTCGCCTTTGGCCGTGATCTGGTGTGAGGTGCTGTTATTGATGCCCTGGTTAAACCAGTTGTTGGCATTTGTAAAGGCCGCACCCTGCTGGTTGGCCGTGGGCAGGAAGGACAGCGCCTTCACCGCCACCGGATTCATCCGGGAGGCCGGGAGGACATTGCCGGCGATGGGCTGACGCACGATCACGCCCGCCGCGTTGGTGGTGGTGGCGGAAGGATCGTAGATCTGCATCAACTGGCCCGACGCGGTGAACGTCTGGGAGAAGTCGCCCCGGATCTGCTGCGCGGTCGGCATGCTGGCCTGCTGGCTGGTGGGACTCTCCTGGGTGGTGTACTCGTAGGCGCCGAAGAAGAACGTCTTGTTCTTCACCACCGGCCCGCCGATCACGCCACCGTACTGGTCGCGGTGGAACGCCGGAATGGCGCGGCCCGCCCGGTTGGAGAACCAGTCATTCGCATTCAGCTTGCCATCGCGCATGAAGTAGTAGCCTGTGCCGTGCAGGCTGTTGGTGCCGGAACGCGTCACCATGTTCACCACGGCGCCGCCCGTCTGTCCGTATTCGGCCGAGAAGAAGTTCGTCTGCATCTTGAACTCCTGCACGGCATCGACAGAAGGCGAAAACTTCAAGTCCGTGATGCCGGAGTTCTGTTCGACGGTGGTCACCGTCGCTCCGTCAATCAGCACGTCCGAAGTGGAATTCCGCGAACCGTTGGCGCTGAAGTTGGTATTGCTGTCGCCACGGCGTCCGCCGGAACCGACCACACCCGGCGTCAGGTAAGCCAGGCTCATCGAGTTGCGCGCCAGGTTCGGCAACTGCAGAATGTACTTGTTGTCGATCACCTGCCCGAGATTCGAGATGGTGGTGTTTACCAGGGCCGCTGAATCGGCCACCTCGACGGTAGTCGAGACATCGCCGACTTGCAACTGGGCCGTAATCGAACGCTGTTCCTGCACCGCGACGCTGAACGCGCCGCTCTGAAACTTCTTGAAGCCCGGGGCTTCCACAGTCAAAACATAATTTCCCGGGGGCAATGCCGTTACGACAAAACGTCCCGAGCCATCCGCTACGGAGCGGAAAGTTGTGCCGCGATCACGGTCTGTAACCAGGATCTTCGCGGCTCCCACTACCGCGCCACTGTCATCAGTGACGGTTCCGTTCACGCTTCCCGTGAACGATTGCCCGAACAGGCTCAACGTGAGCCACATGGCCATCATGGACCACCAAGCAACTTTGCTTACTTTCAAACGGCCTCCCTTTGTCTAAACATCAAAATCTATACCTTCATCCGACCTGCAGGGCATCATATAACTGTTTGGGGTCCCCGTAAAGGACCGTTTCGATTGTGTGACGCGCCGGTAAATCGGGGCGGTTCCCCCGATCTGGTCAATCGTTCGCATCCGTTACCGATGAAGCAAAATCTTGGCAGAAAATTTTGGAAATCTTGGTGGAAATCTTGGTGCCAGACAGAAATCTTGCCCTGGTACTTGCGATTGAGGTAGAACCATTGCCAAATCTTGGTGCCAGACATTCGGGAGGGGGTACCAGAATGGGAAGGACAGGGTAAGGGAAGGCGCAAGTGGGGGTAAGAGCGTCGGGAGGACACTCGGTGAGGAGTGGGATGGACGCGGGGAGCAGGAACGCGGGCTGGGGGCAACGACGCGGGGGAACGCCGGGTCAGTTGGCTGGCGGGCCGGTCGCGAAGCTCAAAGACGGCGCTGGTGCCAGACAGAGGAATCTTGGGGAGGAATCTTGGTGCCTGACACTCGGCAGGGGATACCAGAATGGGAATGAGGGGGCAAGGAGAGGCGCAAGTGGGGGTAAGGGCGTCAGGGTGACGCTCGGGGAGGGGT
>JALHNI010000006.1 GCA_022843605.1 Bryobacter sp. | reverse complement strand
GCGGAAGACGAGTCCGCGGCCATCCGCATAGGCATCGTTGTCGTTCGTGCTGTACACGGATCCCGTCGTATCATTTGGGGGGATAAAGGTGATCGTGGTCGCTGAGCAGGTATGAGTCAGGAAGCCTGCCAGAGACAGGCTGAGTAACATGTATTTCAGTTTCATAGTCCGGTTCCTCCTGGGAAGTAAGTCAAGCGTAAACGTTGGAGAGTCATTCAGCAATCGGGCGAAACCTGAGTTTTCCTATGATTTACAAGCCCTTCCCCTAAATGGGGCGGACGATGGATGTTTGGTAGGGTAAATACAGCAGTGCCATTTACACGTGTTATCAAATTCAACGAGTTAACCGCCGGCCAGGCGCATCCTTTCCGTGTAGCCGGGCAGGATCTAGTGCTTTGCCGCGTGGACGATCAGGTGTATGCGCTTGACGGCGTCTGTCCTCACGTTGGCGGGCCACTGGGTCACGGAACGCTGCATGGCCGCATGCTGGTGTGTCCGTGGCACGCCTGGGAGTTCGATTGCGCGACGGGGCAGCACGATCGTAGTGCGGCTTGCCGCTTGACCACTTACGCTGTCTCCTTAGTAGACGGCGACGTTTTGGTGGATCTTCCCGATGCCTGAGCTTCCTGAGGTGGAAACCGTCGTGCGCACGCTGCGACCCTGCCTGACGGGCCGGAGAATTCTGGCGGCGACGGGCGGGACGCATCTCACCGTTGAACCGGTGATCGGGCAGACGATTCGGCAAGTTACACGATACGGGAAGTACATTGTTCTGCACTTTGATGCGGGCATGTTACTCGTTCACCTACGTATGACCGGTAAGTTACTCTATGACGGAGCCCGCACACCTTACACGCGCGCCGAGTTTGTGCTTGATCAAGGCATCCTGCTCTACGACGACATACGCCGCTTCGGCCGGATCACCTGGACGGCCGATTATCCGATGCAGGGTCCAGACCCATTGGAGGTGAGCTTCGCTGATTTTGCCGCACTCTTTGACGGTCGACAGGGTCGGCTAAAGAGCCTGTTGCTGGATCAGAAGTTTCTGCGGGGTTTGGGCAACATCTATGTTGACGAGGCGCTTTTCAGGGCGCGGCTGCACCCCGTGTCCATTGCCGCCAAGCTGGGCCGACCTCGCCTGCAGCGATTGTATGAAGCGGTACAGAAAGTCCTGCGTGAAGCGATCACCCTTGGTGGCTCATCCGTCTCGGACTATGTTGACGGCAACGGGGACCGGGGAAGCTTTCAGGAGTTCCACCGGGTCTACCGGCGAACCGGTCAACCATGCGCGGTTTGCGGCACGCCGATCGAGCGAATGCTAGTCGCTCAGCGGGGGACCCACTTTTGTCCGCGGTGCCAACGGCCTTAACGGCGGTTTCGCTGGCCGGCGTTCACTGTCCCCACGCGAGATAAAGCCTCTTGGCGGAGGAGGGTTGGGGATCCGGGGCGCCGCAGGCTCCTGGGGCGCGGGGATCGCCGTAACGAGCGCATCGACGGCATCCACGGCCGCCTTCATCGCCTTGACGTCATGGACCCGTACCATATGCGCGCCATTCAGAATAGCGGCGGTCATCATGGCGGCGGAGGCGAACTCCAACTGCTCGGCGTCAGGTTTCGCAAGGAACGGCTTTCGGGACGTGCACACGAGAATAGGACGATCCACCTGACGCAGGATGCCGAGTTGATTGATCACGTCGAGATTCTGCTCGCGGCGTTTGCCGAGGCCGATTCCCGGATCGATCACGATGGCTTCCTTGGCGATACCGGTCTTCATCGCCCGGTGGAGCGCGGCACCGAGGCCGATGTGCACCATCGACATCAGGTCCTTCACGGGAGATTGTCCCGCCCAAACGTCCGGTGTGCCGCGCAGATGCACCAGAATCAATCCGGCATCGTACTTGACGATCGGCTTGGCGATGGTTGGATCCCAGGCCATTCCGCTGGGGTCGGAGATGATCGCCGCGCCATGTTCCAAGGCCTTTTCCGCGACCGCCGCCTTCCAAGTGGAGACACAGAGCGGAACGCTGAGCCGTTCGCGCAGCAGTTTCACCACCGGAATCAGGCGTCGCAGTTCCTCGGCCTCAGCGATGCGGTTGACGTTGGGTTTCAAGGTTTCCGCGGAGAGCTCAATGACGTCAGCGCCTTGGTCTTCCAGGAGAAGGGCTTGGGCAACGGCACGATCGGGGTCGGTAAAGCGGCCGGCCGTGCCGGAGTCCGGCGCGACGTTGATCGAGCCCATGATTAGAGTCCGGTCACCCAGACGCAGTCCGCGCCCCTTGAGCTTCCATTCGAAGTTTTTACGTGGGTTCATGGGTTGGTCCGGGTCCGCTCTCTAGGATAGCGTGGCTGAGCATTGGCGGGGCAGAATTGCGCTCATCGCCCCCGGTCTCCCGGTGCGACTGCCCAATCAATAAGCACCTAAGTCTCTCATGATCCAGAAGTTGCAACTTACTCCGAGTAAGACTTTCGAGCTTGTGCCAGGTGGCGGCGGCAGTGTGCGGGGATCAGGTAGCAGACGAGACCGAGGGGGTAGGTCATCCAGGCAGCGAACGGCGATCGGACTCGGATTCGCCGCAGATCGAGCAAAGCCAGATGGGGGATGCGACTCAGCAGCGCCTCGTGGGCCAACACGAAAGCCGCGAGTGACTCGCTGCCTGACCGCGATATTCTCGGCACGAACTGTGCTGGCGCCCGGAATGCACTTTTCCTGGCTCTTTCGGGCACATCGATTTGGCGTAGGAACCAGCGGCCGAGCCATCCGGGTAGGTAAGACTTGTCGCTGTATCTGGTGGAGCGGGAGATTTGGACGTCTATCAACGGCAAGAAGGCCTCGGCCGTCAGGGTGAGGTGGTCGAGACATTCCGACGGACTCCATGCCCCGGGTCTGGGGCGCGCTACGGCCTCCTCGGGCGTCAGTGAGGCGAAAAGCATCTGCGCATCGTTGATTGCGGCACGCGTTTCAGTCTCCAAAATGGCCAGTTCCCGCTTCATGTGAAGATGATAAGAACTTCTCGTTTCGTCCGTAAGTAAATCTAAGTCAAGTAGTTAGAATTGACTCCGAGTCAGACCTGACCAGTTAATACGTTGCCCAGACACCCGGCGTCAGTAGCTCGAGAAGGTGGCCGTCGGGATCGCGGAAGTAGATACTTCTGCCACCGTTTGGCCATCTGACCTCACCCGAAATCGGGATCCCGCACACGACAAAATGCTTTTCCCAAGCTGGAAGCTCTGCCTGGGTGACGGAAAAGCCGACATGCGCTGGGCCGTGACCGTCGTGGGGCGGAATCGTTCCTTCAGGCAATTGCGTCTCAGTCAGCGAGGCGCCGCGAACGAACAGAAGTAGAATGTGCTTCCCGGCCACATCGAAGGCGCAGAAGCGGGGATCATCCGCCAGGAGCGACAGGCCCATCACCTCCAGATAGAACTGCCTCGCCCGAGGCAGCTCTTCCACATAGAGGGCGGTTTCCTTGACGTCCGAAAGTTGGGGCATGGCAAGTCAGCGGGAAGCGGGTGAAGCCCGCGCCCCAACGGTACTCTGGGCTAGCTGATCGTGAAGCCCTTACGAAGCGTTGGCTTCAGGTATTGATTCGCCTCATTGTTGTTGGTGAACCGCATCTTCGCCGCATCCCATTCGAGCTTGCCCTCCACGCGCAGCGCGATCACGCCGAGCAGCATCCATTCGACAAAGGGAGAAGCCACATTGAAATTAGAGCAAGCTGCGTCACCACCCTTGCAGGCGCGGATCCAATCCCGGTAATGTCCTGGCGAGCGCGTCAGCAAGGGTTCGGGCATACGGTAGTCGGCCATTTTAGCCACTGGCAGAAGGCGGGTCTGCTCGCCATAGGTACCCGTAGTCAACAGTCCTTTGTCGCCGATGAAGACACTGCCATTCGGTGTCACCGGGCGGGCGTTCGGATTGCTCCGAAGCGCTTGATAGGCCTCGAAATTGAAGACCCGGCCCACGGTGCCGTTATAGGCCGGACGTTCGCGCCGACCGCCCTGGCCCATCGGAATCATCGGAAGATCGCCGATCAGCTCACCCTCGGGTACTGCGCTCAGTTTCGGATTCTCCTTCAGGCCGTCGTGCCAATAGATCGTCACCGGACCCATGTTTCCGCGGGCCGGGAAGTCGAACCGCGTGATCGACTTCTTGGGGAACTGAAACTTGCTGACGCCGTCGCGCATGATGCACTCGACGCTTGATGGGGCGCCCAGCTTGAGCGCCAGGTTCGGCGCACCCAGAATATGGCAGGCCATGTCGCCTAACGCGCCGCAGCCGAAGTCATAGAAACCACGCCAGTTGAACGGCAGGTAGAAGCCGCCGTACTGTGACTTGAAGTCCGGGCCGCCGGCCGTGAAGGGACGCTTCTCGGCAGACCCGAGCCACAAATCCCAGTCGAGGGTCGAGGGAATCGCCTCCGGGGCCGGAATCTCGGTCTGGCCCTGAGGCCACAGCGGACGATCCGTCCAGGCGTGTACCTCTTTCACTTGGCCGAGTTCACCGGACCATACAATTTCGGCGACTTGCCGGGTGCCCTCGTTCGAATAGCCCTGGTTGCCCATCTGCGTGGCGACTTTGTACTTGTTCGCCGCTTCCATCATCTGGCGGGCTTCCCAAACGGTGCGTGTCAGCGGCTTCTGGCAATAGACGTGTTTCCCGCGTTCCATGGCCGCGATTGCGGCTGTGGCATGCATATGGTCGGGAACGCTCACGATGACGGCGTCGATGTTCTTCGCCTGCTCGTCCAGCATCTTCCGATAGTCTTTGTACTTGGGAGCGGACGGAAACTGGTTGAACTTAGTCGCCGCTCGTTTCTCGTCAACGTCGCAAAGCGCAACGATGTTCTCAGACGAGCAGCCATCAATGTCGCTGTTGGCCTTGCCGCCGGCGCCGATCGAGGCGATATTCAGTTTTTCGTTCGGGCTTTTGTAGCCCAACATTTTGAGCGAAGGGGAACTCCCAAATCCAGCGGCGGGTACCGCGCCGGCCAAGAGCGATCCATAGAAGAAATAGCGTCTGTTGATCTGCGAGGACACGGGGCAGATACCTCCATGACCATGCTATACCTTTCCGCCATCGGATTCGGGACCCTCCAATCATTCGTTGAGAACGAAATATCAAATTGACTCTAAGCTTAGCTCTGTCTATAGGTTAGACATTACTCCGAGTCAGAACGGGACAGGGCGCACGGGGACGTCAGGACGGGAAACGGCTTCTATTTGCGCTGCAAGGAAATCAGATAGTCCACCAAATGCCGGACCCGCACCAGCCCGAAATCCTTGTCATTCTCCACCTTCCGGAAGACGGGTCCCCATACCGGCATCGCATCCGATCCATGCGCCGCGCGAGAATCTTTCTTCTCGCCGAGAATCATCTTTTCCATGTCTTCCCGGGGGAACACACCGCGGTTCCGCTTGGCAAGCGTCGTCAGGTCAGGAACAGCATCCTTTAACGCCGACGCCACCGGACCCCTGCCTTTCGCGTCGGTGCCGTGGCAGGAGGCGCAGTACGCCCCGTATAGATCCTTACCTTCCATGGAGGTAATCAGCTTACGCGGCGATTGCTGTGCGAACGCCACACCAACGCTTAACAGAACCAAGTATCGAAATCGAGTCATTTTTCCCCCTCAAATGCGAGTATAGTCCCGCAGCGTATGGGTAGGAAGCTACCAGCGAAACTGCAGGCTGGCATAGGCGTTGATGCCAGCGGCGTCCATGCCTGAACCATGCACGCGATAATTGCCATCCATCAGATTCTCCACCGCGCCGGAGATTTGCCAGCGCTCGCCGATGCTGCGCCCGCCGCGCACGTCCAGCCGCAGCCATCCGGCGGTATTGAGGAAAAGCGGGACACGCGCCGTCGAGGCCGCACCGGCGCCGAGCACGCGCTGCTGCACCTCGGCCAAAGTCTCTCCGGTCAGCCGCAACCGATCGCCGTCGCGCAGTTCCGCCGCCCGAGTTCCGGCGAAGAAGCTGGCGATGTCCGCCGCGGACCGGGAGGCGCCTATGCGTTCGTCATCCAGGTCGCCCCCGCTCAACCGCCGCTGCGGTCCTAAGGCCATCGCCGCACCCTCCAGCCACCAACGGCGGCTCGCCGCATATCGCAACGATATGCCCCCTTGCTGCGGCGGTAGCCGGCGAATGTGCCGGTTGGGATCGAGATCACGGCCGGTGATCCAGCTGTAGTGGGCCACTGTGGACCAGCGGGTCGACCACGCCCATCGCAAGCTCGACTCGACACCCTGATACCGTGCCCGTCCGTCGTTCACGAAGGCTTTCACCGCTCGCGGATCGAACCCGGTGGCCACGGTGACCACGCCCTGTGCCCGCTGCGCCGCCGTTGGCGCAATCGCGGTCACCGGAATGCCGGCCAATTCCGACGGTACAGAAGCCGCGCTAAAGAGCAATGTCCTCCGCACCACCGGATCGGCCAAATGGGCCGAAAAGAATTGTGCCCGCGCCTGCCAGCGGGTCCCCTGCCAACGCCATCCGGCTTCATAATTGTGTAGCCGCTCCGGCGATAGCGACGTCACCGGACGGCCCAGCGAGATCGCGCCTTCCCCCGAAGAAGCGCCGAGGAGCGCACCGGCCGGAACCGCGCTCGCGGCCGGTAGCTCGTAACCCAAGTCATTTAACCCCACCGCGCCGAGGTCATTCGCGTTCGGCGCCCGGAAGCCTTTGCTGGCGATGGCGTGTAACGAAAGTCCGCCGAAGACGCGGCGGCTGACCGCAAGATTCCAACTGGTGTCGGAGAACGTTTGCGACGAGTCTGCGACGCCGAAACCGGCACGTGCGCTGGTGGACGATCCGATGCGCGTCCACCGCAAGCCGGCCTGCACGCGCCAGCCTCGCCACTCCAGTTGGTCCTGAATAAACAAGCCGCCCGTCCGGTAGGTTTGGCCATCGGGATACAGGGCGCGAGTCGCGATTCCGTTCACCTGGCGTTCAGCGCTGATGCCTTCGTCGTAGAACTCGCCGCCAAATACCAGGGCCTGGTAGCGGCTGAAGTGCGTGCTGGCTTGGCCCGCATAGCCGCGCGCGACCACTCGATTCCGCTCCACGGTGAGGGCATCGGTGAGCCGCAAGTTCCGCCGTCGCGCGCCATCCGTCTGGGCATTCAAACTGACTGTTCCGGATACCGAATCGAGCCAGCCCCAACCGACTCGTTCGTAGCGCAGATAGCCGAAGTCGAGCCCCTGCGGACTGAAGTCTGAGGTCAACCGGCCTAGGCCGCCAGCCAGGTCTTTGTAATTCTGGACGTTCATCTGAGCGCTGCGCTGATACCAGACCGTGAGGCTCTGCAGCGAACTCGGACGGAAGCCAAACTTAGTCTGAGCCGCCGCTTGGTCGAAGCCCGTGCCGGGCTGCCCCTCATAGCCGGCGGCGCGAATCTGGTCATTGTTGAATCCGAAGAGGCGTCGCAGGACGTTACGTGAGTCGACGCCGCCGCCGGGCCGCAAATCTTGATGGCGCCGCGCACTGGCGCCTACCAACAAGGCGAGGCGGGGACCGCCCATCAGAACGTTCGCCGCGATCCCGCCCGACGCATCCGCTGAAGCTCCGAAGAATCGCAGGTCCCCATGCATTCCCGAATCGTACTTGGATTCCGGAGTCAATACCTGAATCGCCCCGCCAAGGGCGTCGCTACCGTACTGCGCGCTCGCCGGACCCATTGCGGCCTCAATCCGCGCCGCCTGAGAGGGTTCCACCCACGCCAAATACTGGTTCGGACCCGACCGAAAAGTCGAATTATTGAAACGCACTCCATCGATCAGGTTGAGCACCTGGTAGCCAGTCAGCCCGCGCAGGAACGGCGACACTTGCGCCGTGGAGGTTTGTTGGATGAGTACGTTCGGCGCGCCTTCCAACGCCTGCGCCAGAGTGGGCAAGGGCCGCGAACTCAACTCTTCACGAACTTCGACTGCCGTGATGCTGTCGCCGGATTCGGCCACCAGTCCCCGTTGCGCCGTTACGCTCACCTCGGTACGGCCGCTCAGTTCCACGCGCAGCACGGAGTTGTCTGGCGCAAACTTCATGGCTTGGGGCGAAAAACCCGCCGCGGCGAAACGCATCAACAAACCGGAAGCCTCGGGTGCTTCGAGCGTGAACCTGCCATCCGTGCTCGTGCGCGCTTCGGTCAGCACGGCACCCTGCGCTGTTTCTAGCGTCACGCGGCAATTGGCCACCGGAGCTCCATCCCTGCCGATGACGGTACCTTCCGCGGTGCGAGCCAAGGCTGCCTGCCCTAGCATGAGCAGGGTAAGAAAGATTCGAGTGCTCAAGCACTTTATTGCACCACAGGAAAATGAACGACAAATGACGAAGGGAGCAGCTCTTCCCAGAACTGCTCCCCGTTTGGTCCGAACTAGTTGGCGGGGATCGCGTCAACGTCCAGCAAAGCGCGCACGGAAGCTGTGCCGATGCTGAAGCCCGGCGTGAACGCCGTCACACGGAACACGCCGTTCAGGGCGTCAGCCGCATCTCGCGACAGTTCCACACCCACATTGTTCAGTTCCACCAGGGCGCCGCCACGCGGAGAGAGGGGCAGGGTCAGGTTCGTCGGCAGGCGAAGCGCGAAGAGCGGCAAGCGGCCCACGATGGCATTGTTGACGACCACCAAGCCGGTCAAGACGGGGATGTTGTGGGTGGTCTCAATCGTGAAGTTCAACAGTTGTACGCGGGTCGTCGTGCCGGCTTCCAAAGTGATGCCGCCCGTGTGGAAAATCTCGCCGCGTGCATTGCTGGCATCCACCGAGCCCTGAGTAATCGGGAAAGAGGCTACCGCCCCAACTAAACGGCCCTGCCCGACCACGCCCGGGCGTACCGACAGGCTGGTGAGCGCACCGAGAAACCCGGGGCTGAGCGTGACCGATGTGCGGCCGCTGCCCACCGGCACCGTCTGCGCGGAGGCCGAGATCAGCAGGAAACCACTGAGACAAGTAAGTGACATGAGTTGTTTGAACATGCCATTAAGGACTTCTCATGTTTGCCGGTAGGCGTATTTTTTTTTGCGTAGTTTACAATTTACATTCCCGGCCGCCGGCGAGCGTGATGGGTGGCTTGCTCGTAAGCATGGGCCAGTTGTAAAACGCTGAAGTCCTGGCGGCGGCGCCCCACGATTTGTAAGCCAATCGGCAATCCTTCCGGTGTGAACCCTGCCGGAATCGACAACGCTGGATTCCCCACCAGTGAGATGTACCAGCAGGACCTCATCCAATCGATGTAACTCTCGAGCCGCTGGCCATTGATCTCTTTCAGATACGGCGTCTTCACGTCGAACGCCGGCACTTGAGTTACTGGCAACAGGAAGTACTCATACCGTTCGAGAAACGCCTGAAACCGGCGCCACACCTGATATCGCAAAGCCTCGGCCCGGGCAAGGTCAGTGCCGGTGAGCCGAAGTCCTTGCTCGATCTCCTCACGCAAGGTGTCCTTGTACTGATTGCGCTGCTTACGCAACTGCTCGCCGTGGGTCGCCGCGGATCTCCAGGCGCGCAGCGTCTGGAAGGCGAAGTCGGCCCCGCTGAAGTCGGGCTCGGCCACTTCGACTACACACCCCAAGTCTTCCAGCACCTTTCGCTGCGCGTTGATGACGTTGGTGACGCGCGGGTCGAACGGAATGCCGCCCAGATCCTTAAACCACGCCACGCGCACTCCCTTGAAACTGCGCCCCAGCGGCTGTGAAAAGACGCTACCCGGCTCGGGCAAGGAGTACGGCGAGGCCGGATGCGGACCGGCGATCGCACTCATGAGTAGAGCCAGGTCCGCAACCGATCGCGCCATCGGACCCGAAGTCGCCAGTTCGAACAGGCTCTCATTTGGTACCCGGCCCGCCGACGGGCGAAAGCCGACGACGTTGCAAAACGCCGCGGGATTCCGCAATGACCCACCGAGGTCGCTGCCGTCGGCGATCGGCAACATGCCTGCCGCCAAGGCCACGGCCGCGCCGCCACTCGACCCGCCGCAAGTCTTTGTCGGGTCATAGGGATTCAACGTTGCGCCGAACACCGTATTGAACGTTTGTGAACCCGCGCCAAACTCCGGCGTATTCGTCTTGCCCAACAGGACCGCTCCCGCCGCGCGGATCCGCTCCACGATGGTGTCATCGGTGATGGGGACGTGGTCCTTGAACAGCGGCGAGCCAAATGTGGTGCGAATGCCCTTGGTGTTGACGAGATCCTTGTGCGCAATCGGAAGGCCATGCAGGGGCCCCAGCGGTCCGCGCTTCTCATCGGCCAGCCGCGCACTCTCTCTGGCACGATCCGCCACCAGGGTGACAATTGCGTTCAGCTTCGGGTTCACCTGTTCGATCTGCTTCAGGTGCGCCTCCAGCACTTCGCGTGCTGAAAGCTTGCGCGTCCGGATGAGCCGCGCCAGTTCCGCTGCGCTCAGGAAGCAAAGATCTGACGGCGCCGCCGGAAGCAACGAGGCGCTGGCGAGTCCGGCCAGCGCCTCGCGCCGTGAGAAGGGTAAGGGTCGCATTGACCCGCTAGGCTAACACAGCGCTTGACTGAACTTAAGCCGCGGCCGGATCGTTCTGGATCATGCCGAAAACGCTATCTTTTGTATCGCCACACCCCCCGCCCGGCGACATGCGATCAAGGGTCAGCCGAAAGTCTGGTTCCAAAACTCAATCGCCCGCTCGGGGTTGCCGGTGGGAATCACTGTCCGGTCAATCGGACGGCGGATTCTTCCCGGCGATACCGGGCCAGGACCTGCGCCAAGCGCTTCCGCGCCGCCGCGTTCTCCACGGTCTTCGTCTCGCGCGGATCCGCCGCCCAATCGTACAGGCGGCCATCCTCGTACAGCTTCCAGCGATGATCGAAAACGTAGCGCTCCGTGCGTGTCCAGCGTTCCTTGTCGTGGCCAGGGCGCGGGTCATACCAGCTATAGATCCACTCGCGCGGCTGACCCTTCCGGCCTTGCAACTGCGGCAGGAAACTGCGGCCATCGATCACGCCCATGGATTTGGCCGAAACGCCTGTGGCCTCGCAAATCGTCGGCAGAAAATCGCAGGACTCAATCAAGTCGCCGTTCACCCGCCCCGCCGGAATCTTCCCCTTCCAGCGCGCGATCAGCGGCACCCGCATTCCGGCCTCGGTGGTGTCGCCCTTGCCGCCCTGGAATTCCACGGTTCGGCCCTTCGCTTCCAACTGGGTCCGAATCGCCGATAGCGTGCCATTATCGCCGTAGAACAGGACCAGCGTATTCTCGCCCAATCCCAGTTCATCCAGCCGCTTCACCATCCGCCCGATTATGCCGTCCATGTACTCCACCTGATCCTTGAAGTACCGCGTATCGTTTTTCAGTCGCTTGTCTGTGTTCCAGTCTGCGCTTTTCGGCGTGGGCGTGAACGGGCCATGCGTCAGTGCCAGAGGAAAGTAAACAAACCACGGTTCCGCGCGGTGCTTCTCGATGAAGCGCAACAGGAAGTCAGCCGAAATGTCGTCGCCGTACTTGTCTTTCTGATTCGGATAGAGCTTCCCGTTCTCGTAATAGGTGGGGTCGCCGTAGCGCGAACCCTTGTCTTCGGTATGGTACGCATGCCAGACGCTGTACTCCTCGAAGCCGGCGTCTTCGATGCGCTGGCCTTTGCCGCGCCACTCCGGCTCAAAGCCCGGCGGGTTGTAGCTCCAGAATTGCCACTTGCCCGCGATAGCTGTGCGATAGCCCTGGTCACGGAAAAGGTGGCCGAAGGTGCGCTCCTTGGGGTCCATCAGCCCGAAGGCTTTCCAGTTCCGGAAGTTCGACTTGCCGGTCATCAGTTGCATCCGGGTCGGCGTGCAGAGCGGCTGCGCAAAGGCGGCTTCGAACCGCATCCCTTCCGACGCCATCCGGTCCAGTTCCGGCGTACGATAGCTCTTGCTGCCGTAGCACCCCAGGCATTCGAAGCCTAGGTCATCGGCGAGGATCAGCAGAACATTCGGCCGCTTCGCCTGCGCGCCGGCCGCCACGGTGGCCGCCGCCGTGGCCGTAAACAGAAAGTCGCGTCGGGAGAGCATGGAAGCTAGTTTGTCACGCCTTCCAACTCCGCCAGCCGGATCGCCATGTCGAGCGCGGCCAAAAAACTGCGTGTCGAGGCGATGCCCTGCCACGCAATGTCGAAGGCCGTGCCATGGTCCACTGACGTGCGCACGATCGGCAGACCCAAGGCGATATTCACCCCCCCCTCGAAGTCCAGCAGCTTTGAAGGGATGTGGCCCTGGTCGTGATACATGCAGACCACGGCTTCGTACTTATGTCGCCGCACGGCCAGGTAGAACAGCGTATCCGGCGGCAGCGGACCTTCTACGTCCCAGCCCTGCGCCCGTGCCCATTCCACCGCCGGCCGGATCTCGTCGATCTCTTCCGTGCCGAACAGACCATTCTCGCCCGCATGCGGATTCAGTCCCGCCACCGCCACGCGCGCGCCGGGCTTCAGCCGCTGGACGGCATGCCAGGTCAGTTCGATAATCCGGCGGATGCGCGGCTGTTGGCAGCGCTCAATGGCTTGGCGAAGCGAGCAATGCGTGCTTACATGCGTCGCAATCAGGTCCGGCGACGCCAGCATGATCGTTACGTCGTCACTGCCGCAGAGTTCGCCGATCAATTCGGTGTGGCCGGTAAAGTGGGGATCCGTCAGTTGCGTCGCTTCCTTGTTCATCGGCAACGTGACGATGGCCGCGATCTCGCCGGCTAAGGCCGCGAGAGTCGCCCGGACCACGTATTCGCGGGCCGCCTTGCCGGAAGCCGCATTGATGCGGCCCGGCGTCAGATCTTCCGGCCGCAGCAGGCCCGCGTCGATGACGTTCACCCGGCCCGCCTGCCACTCTGCCGCGCCCGCAATCGACGCCACAGTCAGACCCAGCCCCAACTGATCATTCAACTGGCGCAACGGCGCTATGTCGCCGTAGACGACATACGGCACTGGAATGTCTCCCGCCGCCTTCAACAGAATCTCCGGCCCCACGCCGCTCGAATCGCCCATCGTGATGCCGATCAATTTACTCATTGGAATCTTTCTCTCACTGCGCTTACCAGGTTATCGTCGCCGAACCCGCCGGCTTTGGTCACAAAAACCAGATCGCCTGACTGGCAGACGGCGACGCCAGGCAATATTTCCGGGAGCGGTGTCAGGCTGCGAACCGCCAGTGCGCGCCACAGCGCCCACGCGGTATCGCCACCCATCACCAGGACACCTTGCGGCCGGTGGAACCGGGTCGCTTCGACAGCCCGTTCCGCCAACTCCGCCGCCGCCCCCGCCGGATCCAGCCCCCGTTCGGCACTGCTCGAGATCACCCGAACCCCCGCCGCAGCAGCGACCTCGGCTTGCCGCCGCGACTGCGGATGCAGACTGCCGCACACCACCAGCCAATCCCTTACCGGCGGATGGGGTGTCGCTATCCCGTGTGGGAAGCCCGCCAACCGTGCCCAGGCCGGAATGAACCCCGCCGGTCCGGCGATCGCCACCTGCTGGCCCCGCAGCGCCCGCTCCAACTGGTCGAAGTCTCCCGGCGATTCGGCATCGCAGATCAGCACTTTTCCGCTGCTCCAATGCGCTCGCAGTTCTGCGGCACTGCGAATCAGTACCGTCGACCCTGGCGGAAACAGCTCCGAGATCGCCGCACTCCGCACCGGGTGGCGCGGATCCCGCGCAAATTCCGTCTCGTCCACCGGCACGCCATGCACGAACAATCGCCCATCCTTCACGGTGCGTCCCAAAGCCGGATAAGCGGGAATGTACACCACCGTGGCAGCTAAACCCGCCAACTCCGCCGCGATGTTGCCCCGCAAGGTTGAGTCCGTTTTCTTGTAGATCCGCCCCGTGAAGCCAGCTGTCCAACGCTCGATGCACTCCCAGGCGGCCTCGACCGGCAAGTGCCGCGTTTCGGTATCGGCCACCAGAACGGCGCATTCCGCGGTCGTCGCCACGGTCACCCCGGCATCAAGACTCAAGCCGGCCAGCCCCAAATTGGCCAACAACGAGGCGCACTCGAGCGCGCCCGTCGCATCGTCGGCCAGTACCAGTCCCTTGGGCATCACGCCCATTGTGTCCCATTTCGCCGGGGTCGCCAGACCAATGAAAAAAGCGTTGGAGTGCAAGGCACCCCAACGCTCCAATTCAATGATCCTGGTAATTTAGCGCTGGCGCCGGCGGAACCAAAACGCACCCAGCAGGCCCGCGCCGACGATCGCTACCGTGCCCGGTTCCGGCACCGACGATCCCGCCGTATTCAACTGCTGAAACAGGCTGTTGGGCAAGCTGATCGTCTCGCCGTTCGACATGCCGGCCGGTAGCTGCAACAGGAACCGGAATTCGGCCATATTCGAACCGTTGGTGATCATGAAATTCGCCGGCAGGGGTAGGGACTCATCGAAGGGCCCGTTCGTGGAAACGTTCCCCAGTAACGGAGCGTCGTTCTGGCCGGCGACGATTGCGTTCAGAAAGTTGGGAGCAGTCCCCGAACCATCGACTCCGAATAGCCCTTCAAGTTCCGTCGGAGCGGTACCCTCGAAAAACACGTACGCGGCGAAGAACAGCGTGATTGGCGAGCAGAACGTTGATGAGGCGCAGGTAAGCGACGCGTCGGTGAAACGCAGGGAAACGGGGCCCGTCAACGGCACTCCCGTCGTTACCGGTGAACCGCCCTGAAACAGGTCAAGGGTGCCCGTGACGGTGATTCCGTCGGACTGCGTCCCGGCTTCAAGGAAGAAGTCGCTGACATTGTTGGAACCGGAGCCAATGCTTGAGCCGTTGTACTCCAGAAAATAGCTGGTAATTGTCGCCGCGGGCAATGTGGCCCCGGCCAGCAGTGCGATGGTTGCCAAACGTGAATAAAATTTCATTAACGTCCTCCGACGGTACTAGACAGTTTGAACCAGTATACGGGATGGCGCATGCCCGCGCGTCATTCAAGTGTAAACGTTTCCTCTCAATGTCTAACGCACCCCTTCGAATGCCTGGGATATACTCACCCTAACTTCTATGACACGCCTCACCTGGATGCTGCTCCCCGTCCTTCTGTATTCCGCCGTCACTCCGGACGCTGAACTCAAGCAAGGCGGTATCACCGTCCGCTATGCCGTCGAGGCCCCGAGTGGTGTTGCCGCCGCCGGTACGACAGATCCGGCCCGGCAGGTTGGCCTCATCCTCTGCTTCCCCGAGCATGACCGTCCAACGGGCGACGAGATCCTACCCGTTCGCGAATCCCTCCGTCGCCAGGGCCTTACCGACCAGTACGTCGTCATCGGGATCCACCCCCAGGGCCAGAAGTTCGGCGACGTCGACCACGAGCCCATCCGCCAGGTGATCGCCTGGGCGAAGCAGCACTATCCGATCAATCCGCGTCGCATCATCATGTACGGCAAAGGCGAAGGTGCCAAGATCTCCGGCGAGTTTGGCACGCAGAACGCCAAACTCATCACCGCGGCGGTGACTTACAGCTGGGGTTGGTGGAAGGTGCCTTCTGAAGTGACGAAGTCGGCCGAAGTCGCTCCCAGCTACTACATGGTCCTCGGCATGCGCGACCTGCTTACGCATATCCAAACCGTGCGCGACACCTACAGCCGCATGAACGCCAAGGGCCATCACCTCATCTATCGCGAATTCGACGACCTTGGCGCGCGTACCTACCATCCGGCCAGCAACGACGACGGCCTTGCCTGGGCTACGCGGCTGCGGAATCAGAATCTGCCGCTCTCGCCTCAGGAAAAGGCAATGGTTCAGCAACCGGGGGCCGTGATCGATGGCCATTTCAAGAATCTCGCGCTCGTTGGCGGACCTGCTGCCGGTGTGATCGTGCAGAAGATGCTCACCGAACCCATCGTGCTTGTGCGCGCCGCTGCCGCCGAAACCGTGGCCCGAGGCGCCTTCGACGAAGCCACTATCGGTGCCCTGGCCGCCACGCTGACCGACTCTGATCGCCGCGTTCGCGCGTCCGCCATGAAGGCGCTGGCCCTCCACGCCAACTGGCGCTCCGCCCGTGCCCAGCAGGTCCTCATCGACTTCGTCCGTGAACACCGCGACAGTCCGGACCGCATCGCCGCCATCGACGCGATCGGCTACGCCGTGCGCTTTCAGGTAAAAGGCGTCCGACAGGATCCGAACCTATTCCGTGCTTTAGTCGACTTACTCCAGGACACCGACGAGGAAGCTCGCACCATGGCCGCGAACATTCTGGCTCCGATCCGAGACAAGGACTTCCGCGGTGACGCCGGCCGTCCCGAAGCCAAGTCACCCGCGGGTGGCTGGCCCGCGTGGCTCGACGAAGTTACCGCCAAGCAGGCCGGCTACTTACAGGACTATCAACAGTGCGCCCCGGGCAGCAGCGACCCCGCCCTCACCTTGTATTGCGAAGGCGGCAAGAAGTTGCGCCAGGATCCCGCTGTCGCTTTCGCCAAGACCAAACAAGCTGCTGAACTCGGCTTCGTCCCCGCCCAGGCGATGCTCGGCATGATGTACGCCAACGGCCAGGGTGTTCTACAGGACTACGCCGAAGCCCGGGAATGGTGGGCCAAGGCGGCCGCCGCCGGGCATCCCCTGGCCGCGCAGAACGTGGCGCGGGTCCCAGGCCGCCGTCCGGCGCCGAAGGTCCCATAGGGCCCCTGCTCCCAAGCCATAATGAGGCATGACGCCTCCACTCCTGCGCCGGCGCGACCTTCTGTTCGCCGCCCCGGCTCTCGCCCTCGCCGCGCCGCCCAAGCGCCCGAAGATTGCCGCCATCTGCACCACTTACTTCAAGTTTTCGCACTCGCAGCACATCGTCGACCGCTTCCTGGAAGGCTACGGCTGGAACGGCGAGCATCATCGGCCCGAGATGGATCTCGTCTCCATCTACGTCGATCAGGTTGGCGCGACGGATCACTCCAAGGACCGTGCCGCTCGCTTCCCGCAAATGAAGATGTACCCCACCATTGCCGAAGCGCTCACCAGCGGCGGCAGCAAACTCGCCGTGGATGGCGTCCTGCTCATTGGTGAACACGGCCAATACCCGAAAACCGAAAAAGGCCAGGTGAAGTACCCGCGCTATGAGTTCTTCAACGAGATCACCAAGGTCTACACCGCAAGCAATCGCGTCGCCCCCATCTTCAACGACAAGCACCTCTCCTGGAAATGGGAGTGGGCCCGCGAAATGTACGATACCTCGCTGCGGATGAAGTTCCCCTTCATGGCCGGCTCCAGCCTGCCTGTCACCTGGCGCACGCCGTCGCTCGAAATGCCGCTCGGCTCCAAAATCGAAGAGGCTGTCTGTGTCGGTTACGGCGGCGTTGATAGCTATGACTTCCACGCCCTCGAAACTCTGCAATGTATGGTGGAACGCCGCAAAGGCGGTGAAACCGGCGTCAAGTGGGTGGAAGCTTACCGTGGTGACCGTTTCTGGCAGGCCCTCAAGGAAGGCGTCTGGTCGCGCGACCTGATGAACGCCGCCCTGTGCCGTAGCCACACGTTAAAGCCTGCTCGCCCCGGCTTTAACAACACCTTCCCCACCGACGACGACATGAAGCGGCTGGTGCGCAATCCCGTCGCCTACCGCTACGACCATTCCGATGGCCTGAAATCCACCATGATCCTTTTCAGCGGGCTCGTTGAAGACTTCAACTTCGCCGCCCGCCTTACTGGCCAGAAGAAGCCCTTCTCGACGCAGATGTATCTGCCCATGCCGCCTGCCCGAACCTCACTGGCGAACTTCTTCACCCCGCTCGTCAACAGTGCCGAAAAGATGTTCCTCTCCGGCAAGCCCACTTATCCGGTCGAACGCACCCTGCTCACCACGGGACTCACCGCTGCCGGCGTCGACAGCTTGTTCGCCGGGCAGAAGCGCATCGAGACGCCGCACCTGTCCGGCATTGTTTATCAATCCACCAAAGAATCGACCTTCTGGAGAACCTAAGTGCCCAAGCGTGTCGCTGTCATTACCACCCTCTATAAGTACTTGTCCCACGCCCAGCACATGGCCGATCGCTTTCTGATCGGCTATCCGCACGAAGGCGAATGGCACAAGCCCGGCGTCCAGATTGTCTCGCTCTATACGGATCAGAAGCCCGCCGGCGATCCCGCCACCGTTGGCGACCAAAGTTATGTCCGCGCGAAAGAGTTCGGCTTCACCGTCTACAACAGCATTGCCGAGGCTCTGCGCTGTGGCACGGACAAACTCGCCGTCGATGCCGTCATGATCATCGGCGAACATGGCGACTATCCGAAGAACGACAAGGGCCAGGTCCTTTACCCGCGCTACGAATTTTTCAAACAATGCGTCGAGGTCTTTGAGAAAGACGGCCGCGTGGTGCCTGTCTACAACGACAAGCACCTCTCGTACAGCTTTGAGAAAGCCAAGTGGATGGTGGACCAGTCCAAGCGCCTCAAGTTCCCCATGCTGGCCGGCTCTTCGCTGCCCGTTACGTGGCGCTTGCCTGACCTTGAGCTGCCCCTCAACTGCGAAATCGAAGAAGCACTCATGGTCGGTGTCGGCGGCTCCGATCCGATGGATTATCACGCCCTTGAAGCCATGCAGTGCATGATCGAGCGCCGCAAAGGCGGCGAATCCGGCATCAAAGCCGTTCAACTCATCGAAGGCGACGCTGTCTGGCAAGCCGGCGAATCCGGCCGCTACTCCAAGAAGCTCCTCACCGCCGCGCTCTCTCGTAGCGACTCGCCGCAAGGCAAAACCCTCCTCGACGGCCGCACGCAGGACCTTGTCGGCAACAACGAACTGCCCAAGCTGGTCAAGAACCCCGCCGCCTACTTCATTGAACACAACGACGGCCTCAAGACCACACTGCTGATGCTGAACGGCGCCGTGCGCGATTTCTGCTTCGCCGCCAAGGTGAAGGGCATCCCTGGCTACCCGTCCACTCAGTTTTTTCTGACGCCCGTGCCCAATGTCACTTACTCGGCTTGCCTGGTCAGTAAGATCGAAGAGATGTTCGTTACCGGCAAAGCGCCTTATCCGGTGGAGCGTACGCTGATCGTCAGCGGCGCGCTCGAAGCCTGTCTCACCTCCAAGGTGCAGAACCATCGACGGCTGGAGACTCCGCAACTCAAGGTCACCTACAAAGCGCCGAAGCAATCCCAGCACGCGCGCACCTAAAAATGGCCCTCGAATTGCACTTATGATGCCGATGAAACTCCTGCTTGCGCTGCTGGCGGCCGGGGCACTGGCTGCTCAGGATGCGAATTTCGACGTCCAGTCGCGTCTGGTGCTCGTCCCCGTGATGGTCACCGATGCGAAGGGACATCCCGTGGATGGCCTGGAGTCAGGCAGTTTCGTCCTGCTCGACAACGGAAGGCGGCAAAAAGCGCTGGTCGACACAATCGGCACAGGTGTGGCGCCAGTCGCTCTGATGATCGCCGTACAGTCGTCAGGCATTTCGGCGCCAGTGCTCGAAAAAGTTCGCCAAATCAGTTCGATGGTCCAGCCGTTGCTCACCGGCGCCCGCGGCTGCGCGGGGCTCGTCGCGTTTGCCGAGCGTGTCGAGTGGCTCACCGAATGCACGCACGATTCGAATCAGTTGGATCAGGCTTTCGCCAAGTTGCAACCCGGCGAAGCCAAAGCTGCCCGTATGCTGGATGCCGCCAGCCAAAGTATCGACCGTTTGCAGCAGCGAAAAGCCCGCCGCGTGCTGCTGTTGATCTCCGAATCGCGCGACCGCGGCAGTGAAACCGGCCTCGATACCCTCTTGTTGGCCGCACAAAAAGCCGGCGTGACGGTCTACGCCGCTACGTATTCCGCCTTCCGGACTGGCTTCACGCAGAAGTCCGCTCAATCCTCACCCCGCCGTCGTGGCCCCGCCACTCCGAATGTCACTCCCGGCGATCCTAACTATGTTCCTCTAGAAGGACGCGCGGACATTCTCGGCGGGCTGATGGAGTTGAAGCGCCTGGGCATGGTGAACACCACGCAGGTGCTTACAGAACAAACCGGCGGTCTCACCTTCCCCTTCACCCGGCAGAAGGGCCTGGAGAACGCCATCGAGAAGCTCAGCGGCGAACTACACACCCAATACGTTCTCGGCTTCACGCCCGACCTGGATACGCCGGGCTACCACCAGCTAGCCGTCAAGATTGATGGACGCCCTGAGATTCAGGTCCGCGCGCGCCCCGGCTATTGGATCCTCCCCCGCTAGCCCTTCCGCCGCCGCTGGACGGCGACCGACAATCCGAGCGCCACCGCCACCAGGCCCAGTGTGCCCGGCTCCGGAACCTCCGCGCCGCCACTGCTCGACGAACTCGAACTTGAGCTCCATCCTCCAGAACTGGAAGAACTCGAGGAAGATGAGGATCCTGAAGACGAAGATGACGACGAGGAGGAGGACGACGAACCCGATGAACTCGACCCCGAGCTTGATCCCCCCGAACTGGAAGAGCTGGAGGACGACGAAAATGACGATGACGATGACGACGAGGAAGAGGATGACGAACTCGAACTCGAACTGCTCGAGCTCTCGTTGCAACAACTCTGGCAGAGCACGCTGAGGAAGTTCCACGTCGACGTCGAGTTGTCCACATTGAACGTCTTGTATTCGTTGATGAGGGAACTCGTCGAACCTTCCACCGTCGAAAAATAGCTCACGGTTGAGTAGTTAGTGTTCGTGGTGTTGGTTACGGGCGTCGGGGGCAGAACGGCGTTGTTCAGGTTGCCCCAACCCAGTAGATAGGGCTGCGCCGGCCAGGACATGACTCCCGAGGGCCCCTCGCCTCCGCCGGCTCCTGGCGCACCGGCGCCTCCGGGCGTGCCGCCACCGCCCACCACTGCGGGCCCGGCCACGGCCACCGCCGCCGGAGGGGCCACTCCGACTGGTCCTCCGAGCAGCGCGTTGATCGGGAAAGGAATTGACAGGTACGTGCCGTCCAGCGGCAAGGCCAGTGCCTTGGCGACGCCGGCCGGCTCGAGCGCCTGCTCCGCGGTCACGGCCTGGTCGAAAACCGCCGGATCCGGTTCCGCCGCAGCGAGCGCCGGCATCCGTGGCGTCTTCGACATCCGATTTCCGCAACGTCCCCGTACGCACTCCACGCCGTCTGTCAGCACCAGTTCGCCCTTCTTCACCGGCACCTTGCGCGTCGTCCAAAAAATCTGATTGCCCACCCGGTAGGAAACGTAGTAGCTGTCGTCCTGCGTCTGGCGCACCGGGCGCATCCGGTTGGGATCCAATCCGCCGTAGTGTGCGCGGACCACCGGATCCGACTTCATCCGCTGCCGCATCTCCTCCGGCGTATCCACGCCACCGGGCACCACAGAGTTGCGATAGTGCTGCCGTTCGACGTTTAACTCCGGCAGCGAGAGCCCGGCCTTGGCCTCGGCGGGCTTCGCTTTGCGGGCTGCACGCTTCGCCTCGTTGTTGCTGCAACCCGCCAGGGCGAGAAGCATCAGGATCTGCAGAGCGGCAAGCAGGAGGTTGAAAAGGACTTTCATAACGGCTAGTTCGATCTTGCGATCCCAACTGCCGATCAGCGTATGGACCCCGGGTGCGGTGCGGCCCAGGACTAGGCCCTACCGGGGTTTGCCCCGATTTTGGCCCAGAAACAGGATTCTTAGCCTAGTACTTTGACCCTTGGCGTCTCATCAGCGCCGCCATTCGTCTTTTCATTCCTAAATTCATATAAACAAGTAACTTAGGCATAGACCTGCATGCCCCCCACCTCTGCGGGACCAAATTGGGCCATCTGAAACCGTTGATTCCCGAAGATGAACTTGATTCAATGAAGAGACAGGCACCCGCCCTGGCCGAACCGTGTTGAAAAGACGTTCATTTTCCCGCCAACTGATACAAACTGTGCTAGTTTTATGGTTGTGCCAAGCGCTTTTGGCCGGAGAATTGCTCCGGTTTGAAGCAAACCTGGACGCAATGGGAGGTACTTACTCCCTGGTACTCTATGGCCCGGATCGCTACCAGTTGGAAGCGGCATCTGAAGCGGCATTCGACGAGGTGCGGCGATTAGATCAGCTTCTTTCCAACTACAAAACGACCAGTGAGTGGAGCGAAATCAATCGCTTCGCCGCCAGTCGACCGGTGGCTATCTCTCAGGAGAGTTACCACTTGTTATCCGCCTGCCTTGAGTACAGCCGGCGAAGTGAAGGATCTTTCGACATCACCGTTGGCCCGCTCATGAAGGTTTGGGGATTTTATAAAGGTTCCGGCCGCCTGCCACACCGGGCGGAGATTCGAGCTGCGCTCGCTAATCTCGGCTGGAACCACGTAGAACTCGCCACCGTACCGGATACCGGCCAACGGACAGTGAAGTTTCGCCGGCCCGGCATGTCGATTGACCCGGGCGGCATTGGCAAGGGTTATGCAGTGGACCAGATCGTGAAAATTCTCCGCGAAGCCGGCATTCGTTCGGCTTTCGTTTCCGCGTCCACCAGCACCGTTTATGCGCTGGGGACCCCGCCCGGCGAAGCCGGCTGGAAGGTCACCATCAGCGACCCCAAGAACCGCCAGCGCCCAGTCGCCGAAGTGCTGTTGAAGGACGAAAGCCTGTCCACCTCCGGCAACTACGAAAAGTTCTTCGTGGTCGGCAAACACCTCTACAGTCACATCATGAACCCTCGCACCGGATACCCGGCCGAAGGCATGCTGTCGGTCAGCATCATCGCGCCGCGCGCGATCGATAGCGAAGCCTGGACCAAACCGCTTTACGTCAATGGCCGCGCGTGGTTCGCCCAAGCCCAGGCCCGTAATCAAGATCTAAAGAGTTTTCGCGCTTTCGCGTGCGAAGACGGATGGGAACCCAAATGCGCGTGGCTCCAATGAGTAGCCGATTCCTCGACGCCTGCCGGCGCCGGCCGACCGATGTCCGTCCCGTGTGGTTCATGCGGCAAGCGGGCCGGTACATGAAACAGTACCGTGATCTGCGGGCGAAGAACACCATTCTCGAACTTTGCAAGAAGCCCGAACTCGCTGCTCAAGTCACGCTGCAGCCGGTGGAAGTGCTCGACGTCGACGCCGCCATCATCTTTGCCGACCTGCTGTTGCCGGTAGAGCCGATGGGCCTGAAACTTGAGTTCCGGGCCGGCGAAGGTCCGCACATCGACAACCCTGTCCGCACCTCGAACGACATCGATTCGCTGTCCATTTCGAACACCGACGACCTGGGTTACGTCGGCGAGTCGATCCAACTCGTCACGCGCGCCCTGGCCGGCCGCGTGCCCGTCATCGGCTTTGTCGGTTGCCCGTTCACTCTCGCCAGCTACATGATTGAAGGCGGCCCGTCGCGCAACTTCATCGAGACCAAGAAACTCATGTATGGTGACGAAACCCTCTGGCGCCGCCTGATGGGCAAACTCGTCGATGTTCTCGGTCAGTTTGCGGTGATGCAGGTCGCCTCCGGCGCGCGCACGATTCAGGTCTTCGATAGCTGGGTGGGCGCCCTCGGTCCGGACGACTACGTCCGCTACGTCGCGCAATACTCGCGCGCCCTCATCGAACGCATTCGCGCCACTGGCGTCCCGGTCATCCACTTTGGTACCGGCACCGGCGGCTTCTTCAAGGAACTGCACGCGGCCGGCGGCGACGTCCTCGGCATCGACTGGCGCATCAACATCGATCAGGCTTGGTCCGAGATCAGCTACCGCTCGGCCATTCAGGGCAACCTCGATCCCGCGGTGCTCTTCGCGCCGCTCCCTGAATTGCGCACCCGCATTCACGATCTGCTTCGGCGCACCGGTTCCCGTCCCGGACACATCTTCAATCTGGGCCACGGCATTCTTCCTGAGACGCCGGTGGAGAACGTGAAAGCTGCCGTCGAAATCGTCCGCGAGTTCCGGCTCTAGGCGGTTCTCCGGGCGTGCGCGACGTCATCATCATCGGCGGCGGCATCAGCGGTCTCACCGCCGCCTATGCCCTCGCCAAGGCCGGCCGCGCGGCTACGCTCATCGAGCGTGAAGCCACGCTCGGCGGCGTCATGCAGACTCGCCACCTGGACGGTTGCGTCATCGAAAGCGGCCCCGACAGCTTTCTTGCGGCGAAACCCGCGGCCACCGAGCTCATCAAGGAAGTCGGCCTCGGCGCCGACCTCATCGACTCGAACGACCATCAGCGCGTTACCTTCATCCGGCGTCACGGCCGCATGGTCCCCATGCCCGACGGACTCATGATGATGGTGCCTACCAAAATCTGGCCCATGGTCACCACCCCCCTGCTCAGTTGGGGCACCAAGATCAAGATGGGTCTCGAGTATTTCCGAAAGCCCCCCATGGTGGACCTGCCGGAGCGCTCCGTCGCCGACTTCATCCGCGACCACTACGGCCAGGAAGCGGTCGACTATCTCGCCGAACCTCTTCTCTCCGGTGTCTACGGCGGCGATCCGGCTGACCTGTCGATGAGCAGTACGCTCACCCGCTTTGTCGATCTGGAGCGCAAGTACGGTAGCCTCACCAAGGGGACTCTGGCCAGCCGCAAGCAAGGGCCCGCGGCCGGCGGTAGCCTTTTCCGCACTCTGAAAGGCGGCCTGCATGATCTCGTCAAGGCACTCGACGTCCGTTCGGCCGGCAATGAACGCATTCATCGTCCCGTCGATCAGCTCCGTTTTCTTCCCGATGGCTTCGAAGTTCTCGTCGGCGGCGACTGGCTCGCAACCCGCAATTTGATTCTGGCGACGCCGGCCTGGGCTGCCGCTGACTTGCTCGCCACCGCCGCCCCCGAATTGCGCGACTTGCTCTCCCAGGTGGACTACAGCTCCTCCATGACCGTCGCCCTTGGCTATCGCAACGCCGATCTTGCTCAGCCCCTCACCGGCTTCGGCTTTCTGGTACCGGCCAAGGAGCGCGAATCGCTCGTCGCCTGCACCTACGTGGGACGTAAGTTCCCCCACCGTGCGCCGGAGGGCACCTCTTTGCTGCGCTGCTTCCTGGGAGGGGCCGGACGCGCATCCGTTCTCCAGCAGTCCGACGATGACGTCCTCGCCGCCACACGCGCGGACCTCCAGCGCCTGCTTGGGCTCACCGCCACGCCTGCTTTTTCCACCATCTCGCGCTGGCCGCGATCCATGGCCCAATACACCGTTGGCCACGCTGCCCGCATTCGCCAAGTCGAAGAGCGTGCGCGCCTCCATCCCGGCCTGCACCTCATCGGCAACGCCTACCGCGGCATTGGCATCCCCGATTGCATCCAACTCGCCCGTGATACCGTCAAGGCGATCCTGAAATGACTTCCCGCCGTGAGTTCGTCGCCGCTTCCGCCGCCGCCCTCTCCGGCTGTGGACGTTCCGAGCCGCTCGCCAACAGCTACGTCTTCGTCGCCAACAGTGAGGGCCGGGCCATCGCCGTCATTGACTTGGCCGTGTTCACCCTGGCCGGACGCATCCCCCTCGACGCTGACCCCACCGAAGTCCTTGCTTCACCCTCCCGCCGCAACATCTATGCGCTCTCCGCCGCCGACGGTTTGCTGCATGAAGTGAGCGTTGCTAAACGCCAGGTCACACGCCGTGTCGCCGTGGGGCAAGGCGCCCGGGCGCTGCGCATTTCGCATGACCAAAGCCTGCTTTGCCTGGCGTCGAAATCGCAAGTTGTTCTGGTGAACCGCAAAGACTTCAACATCGTCGGCAGGATTCCGCTTCCGTCGCCCGCCGTCGATTTCGATGTCTCCCTGGAAACTCCCCATGCCACCTGTAGCTTGGCTGGCACCGGCGAAGTGGCCGTCATCGACCTGGCCACCCGGCAGTTGATCCGGCGCGTCAAGATGAGCTCACCTGCCGCCACCCTGCGCTTCCTGAAGAATGGCGCTTGGATTCTTGCTGGTCTCCCCGGTGAACGGCTCCTCGCCCTCGTCGACACCCAGACCGGCAAACTCGTCGTCAATCTCCCTCTCGCCATCCGGCCTGACCGTTTCTGCTTTACTGCCGACCTTGGCCAGCTCTTCATCACCGGCGAGGGCGCGGATGCCGTCGCCATTGTCTATCCGTTTCAAAGCCAGGTCGCGGCCACCCTGCTTGCCGGGCACCAACCTGGAGCCATGGCGGCCAGCCGCAACCCGGCCTACCTCTTCGTGGCCAATCCCACTTCGAACACCGTCACCGTGATCGACGTCCCCACGCAGCGCATCGTTGGCGCGGTGCCCGTGGGCCAGGGTCCGGGACAGATCATCGTCACGCCGGACGACCAGTTTGCCCTCGTGCTGAACCAGTCCTCCGGTGACATGGCTGTCCTGAGCACCAGCCGCTTCACCAAAGTGATTCGCCGGGACCGTTCTGCGCCCCTCTTTCACCTTGTGCCCGTGGGCTCCGCACCCGTCAGCGCCGCCATTGGAATGACCACCAGCTAATGCCGAACTGCAACCTTTGTCACCAGCGCCCGCCGCGCCGGCACTGCCCGGCTCTCAACGCGGATATCTGCGCACCCTGCTGTGGCGAAGAGCGCGAACGCTCCCTCGTCTGTCCGTTCGACTGTGAGTACCTGCTGCAGGCTCGCGAGCGCGAGCCGGTCTTTGAACTGCCGGCCGATTACCCGAATCAGGATCTCGATACCGGCGAGCGCTTCCTGCGAAGCCAGGAACCGCTGCTACTCACCATGGTGGGGATGTTGTTTTTCGCTTCGGTAAAGGCCAATGCCCTTGACCTTGACGTTCGTGAAGCCGTGGCCGCCATGATTCAGAAGCGCCGCGGTTTGCCTGAAGAATCCGACTTGGCCGAAACTCCCGCCTCGCTGAGAGCCGAATTTGAGGAACGCTTCGTCGAGTTTCACGCCAAGGCGTCCGCTGAAGGGGCGGTTTTCAGCGATTCTGACGTGGTCCGCATCCTGGCGTTCTTTCAACGGGAAGAGATGCATTACAACAATCAGCGGCCCAAGAGCCGGGCGTATGTGGACTGGCTGCGAGGATGGGTCTCGTCTATGGCTGCCGCCATGCAGCAGCCTACAACAGACGGAAGTTGACTTCGACGTAAGCCGAGACCGGGACGGCTCGGCCGTCTTTCAAGCCCGGCCGGAAGCGCCACTTCATTACGGCCTCAATTGCCTTTTCGTCAAGGCCTAGGCCCAGCGGACGGACCACGCGGAGATCGCGCGGATTACCCTTTTCGTCAACGACGACCGAGAGCAGCACCGTACCTTGGAACTTCGCCTTGCGCGCTTCTTCCGAATACTCCGGCTCCACCTTCAGGATCACCGCCGGCGCCGAGACGCCACCACCGATCTTGTAGGCGCCGCCGCCAGTGTTGCCGCCGGAGCCCGGTCCAAAGCCAGGGCCGCCGCCTGAGCCCACGCCCCCGCCTGGGCCAGAGCCGATTCCGCCACCGGAGCCAGGGCCATTAGAGGCCATCTTCACGCCGGAAAGCGGATCGCCCAGCACGGGCATATTCACCTGGGGCAGGTTGGCGTCGGGCTGGATCACCAGCGTCGGCTCCATCACCAGTTTGGGCTTGGGGTTATTCACCACCGCCATCGGGGGGGTAAATTGCCGAGGGGCAATCCTAGGCAGTTTGCCTTTGCTCGCCGGTGTCGGCGAACGATCTCCGCCGCCTCCGCCGCCACCCATGGTGTTCTTCTTCTGCGGGGCCGGTTTATAGGGGGATAGATCCGGTGCGATTAGCGAAACAGAGTCTTTGGCCATCTTCTGGATCGTTGGACTCGTTCCCAGAATGAGCAGCGCACCGATCACCAACGCATGAATTCCTAGCGAAAGAAACCGGGACCGGCCGACGTTTTCCGCGCCGCTCCAGATATCCTTAACCGGAACGGGTTTGGACGTCACCTCTAGGGGGGGTAAAACTGGAGGATTGATCGTCTCTTTGATGTTGCGAATAAAGGCCTGAAGCCACGGCTCAGCCGTGCTGCCCCCAAGGGCAGAGGCGAGCTGATCCTCCAGCGCTACCGTCTGGATTCCGGCTTTAGCCGAGTCAGTTTCGTTTTGCGAGTTCGCAATGCCGGGCATTCGTTAAACCGTCCTACCTCAACTGACGCCTCACGAGCGGTAACGGTTGCAAAACCATTGTTATGTCAAACAATTTGCACCTTCAACCGTCTTTCAACGGCTCCGCCTGTCAACATTATGACATGGTTCGCCAAGCTGGTTTTCGTGATTCAGGAGTTCTCTATGAATTTTAGAAGTCTCACTAAACTCAACTACGTATAGACCCCCTCTTTGGATGGGGAATCGCGGCGCACCGTGCGTATGAGGCGCCTTCAACAATGTATACTCGATAAGACCAAGCAGGAATTTAGGTACCTGGTTTTTTGCCTAAGGAGCATTTCCACGCATGCGTGTTCATCTGGTAAATCCGAGTGACGTTTCATTCGGCATCGGCGTCATTACGCCGCGCTGGCTCTTTGTGCTGGCTGCGGCTACGCCTCGAGTCTATGGCGATCCCATCATCGTTGATGAGACCCTGGAAAGTCTGGTTCCCGAAACCATCCAGCCCGGCGACATCGTCGGCATTGGCGTCCACACCGGAAACGCCTTACGCGGATTCGAAGTCGGCAAGATTGCCCGCGCTCGCGGCGCCTGGGTGATCTACGGCGGTATCCACGCCACCCTCTACCCCGAAGAAGCCGAGACCTTGGGCATGGCGCATGCCGTGGTCAGCGGCGACGGCGACGTCATTTGGCGCAAAGTCATCGAAGATTGTGTCGCCGGCAAAATGGAGAAGCGCTACGACGGCGGTCGCGTCAGCGGCGAAGGCTTCGTGCCGGCCCGTTGGGACCTCCTGCCCCCCAAGAGCTATATGTGGGCCTCCGTGCAGACCGTTCGCGGCTGCCCGAAGCATTGCTCGTTCTGCTCCGTCTGGCGCACTGACGGACAGAAGCCTCGGCAGCGCGCTGTCGAGAAGGTCATCTCCGAAATTATCGAACTGCGTCGTACGGGCTACCGTTTTATCGCTCTGGCCGACGACAACTTCTATCCCGTCACCCTCACGGATATCGAACTGGCTGAAAAGCAGGGGAACGCTCCCCGGGTGGCCGAACTCAAAGGCCTCCGCGCCGAACGCTTCGAACTGATGGCCGCGCTTGCGCAACTGCCGGACGACATGATCTTCTTCACCCAGATCACGATGGAAGCCGCTGAAGATCCCCAGTTCCTCGACGCCATGCGCACCGCCCGCATTAAGGGTGCCCTGGTCGGCGTGGAAAGCGTCACTGCTGAAGGCCTGAAGGCCGTCTTCAAGGACTTCAACGAAAGCGGACCCAGCTTGGCCGCTCAGCTCCAAACCTTCAAGAAGCACGGTGTGCACGTCCTCGGCTCGTTTATCTTCGGCCTTCCGACTGACCGTCCCGATAGCTTCGAAGCCACCGCGGCCATGGCCAAGGAAGCCGACATTACTTTCGCCCAGTTCGTCATGATGACGCCGTTCCCTGGTACTGTCGATTTTGAACGCTGGGAAAAGCGGCTTGGCGATTCCGTCGAGCGCGTCGACGGCGTCCCCATCACCCGTTACTGGCTGATTCCCGCGGAAAAGCGTCCGAAGATGTTCACTCCGCATCCCACGATGAGTTCGGATGAGATCCGCGAACGCACGCAAGGCGTTTGGGATTCCTTCTACAGCCTGCCCGAAATCTGGAAGCGTGCCCATTGCGTGAAGTCCCTGAAATCGCGCATCGCTTTCATGCTCATCTCCAAGCTCTACCGCCAGATGTATGCCAATACCGGCATCTCCACTGATAGCGCGCGCCGCAAAACGGCCAACCGTTGGGCTCGCATGATGGTGAAACCCGCCCGCATGCTCTTCGCCGCCAAACCCATGCCGGAACTCGCCATGCCGAAGCGCGAAAGCTCTCCGCTTACCGTCCTTCAATAAGCCCGAAAATACGAGGCAGTTCTCCGGTGGCCAGCGCCAGCAGCGCGGCCACCAGAACTGCCCCCACCCACCAACTCGGCCTGCCCCACGGTCCCCAGTTGCTGGTCTGCGGCCATTCACGTGTGGCTTGGTCCAGCAGACGTGCCCGCAGCGAAGCGGGTAGCGGTTCTAACTGGAGCGCTTCAATCGCCACATCGAAGTCTCGCGCATCCACTTCCGGGTGCTGTGTCAAAAGTTCCTCCAACTCTCCGGCCTCGTCCGGCGACAAACCCGCCCACGCCCGCACGGCCAGCAACTCGGCCATCCGCTCCGGGATCATGGCGGTTTGTCCCGCATGATTCTCACTACGATGCAAATCTCCCCCCGGTTTTGGCAAAGCTTCACGAATCCGCTAGCATGAGTTGCAGCCATGCGCCTTCTTCTCGCCGCTTTCTTCCTCCTACCTCTTCTCGCTCAAGACTCCCGAAACACCGTCATCCCCCACACCGATACCCATTTCACTCCGTCCACCTACCGCAGCCTGGATGAGTGGAAAGCCCGTCGCGCCCTCCTGCAAAAGCAGGTGCTCTCCGCCGCCGGACTGCTTCCCTATCCCGACCGCAGCCCACTGAAGCCCGAGATCTTCGGCCGCCTCGAGCGTAATGGGTATTCCATCGAGAAGGTTCTGATCCAAACCCTGCCCGGATACTACCTCGCTGGTAATCTTTACCGCCCGCTGGGCAAGCCCGGCAAGCATCCCGGCATCGTTTCTCCGCATGGCCACTGGAGCTACGGCCGCCTGGAGCATACGCCGAGCGGCTCCATTCCGGCCCGTGCCGTCAATCTCGCTCGCCAGGGTTATGTTGTTTTTGCTTATGACATGGTCGGTTACAACGACACTCTGCAGACGCCGCACGTCTTCGGTGGTCCGCGAGAGCAGTTGTGGAGCTTCGGCCCGCTTGGCCTTCAACTGTGGAACTCCATTCGCGCGGTCGATTTTCTGGAAAGCCTGCCCGACGTCGATCCGGCTCGTCTCGGTGCCACCGGCGCTTCCGGCGGAGCCACTCAGCTCTTCCTGCTCACCGCCGTCGATGACCGCATCAAGGCTGCCGTGCCTGTCAACATGATCTCGGCCATCATGCAGGGCGGTAGCCCCTGCGAGAACGCTCCCGGCCTTCGCTTCGATACCTTCAACGTCGACTTCGGCGCCATGATCGCGCCGCGCCCGCTGCTGATGGTCTCCGCCACCGGCGACTGGACCCGCAACAACCTTACCGAAGAAGTGCCGGCCGTTCGCAAGGTTTACGAACTCTATGACGCCGTTGCCCAGCTCGAAGCCGTGCAGATCGACGCCCCGCACAACTACAACCAAGCCAGCCGCGACGCCATGTATCCTTTTTTTGCCAAGCATCTCCTTCATGCCAGCAATCTGGCGGAGTTCAAGGAGAAGTCCTTCCCGGTGGAAGGCTTGGCTGACATGCTGGCGCTCCACCGCCGTAACATGCCCGACGGCGCGCTGACCTACAATCAGCTTTTTGAGCAATGGATCCGCGCTGCGAAGTTGCAGATTCAGCCTTCGCGCGAACGCCTGTCGCTGGTCTTTGGGCTCGATACCTCCAGCAAAGTGAATCGCACCACCGAGGGCGACCTGACGGTGCTGTCCCGTGAAGGCCGCGGAGACCGCGTCACTGCCATTCAAACCGGCTCCAACCCGCGCACCATCGTCGTCCACCCCACCGGCGCCACCGAGGCCACCGCACCCAAGGAGGCGGCTTTGCTGCTCACCACATTCCAGACGGGCCGTAGCAAGGCACGCCGCGAAAGCCCCAAAAAGTATCACCTCACCTTTAATCGCTCTGACGACGCCAACCGTGTCCAGGACATCGTCACCGCCATCAATTACCTCCATGCCCAATCCCCCACGCCGATTGAACTGCGCTGCACAGAGGTTGCGGCCGTCTGGTGTACCTTCGCCGCCGCCATGTCCCCGGTGAAGGTGAAGCTCGACGCCCCGCTGGGCAACTTCAAAGGGACTGACCAGGACTTCCTCGACGATTTCTTCGTACCCGGGATCCAACGCGCTGGCGGCCTCACGGCGGCGCTCGCGCTCCTGAAGCCCTAGCAGGGGGATGCCGCAGCGTGAGTATCCGCAGCATCCCCGCCTCCTGCTGGGGCTAATCCAGGCTCTCGTCCCCCGGCCAAGGTACTGTCGGATCCGGGTCCGGCTCCGGCGTCGACTCGTCGCTCACCCACCGCACATGCAAGGGCCGCCGGTCGTGTTTCTCGTGCTCCTTGCTCAAGTCCAGCCGCAGTTGCACCAGCCGCAGATAGTCGGCCACCGACGGCTTGGGCAACTCCGTATCCATCTGATTCCGCAGGCCCTGGATCAGGCTCTCGACGGAATCGAGGGTTTCGCGAACACATTCTTCCTGGTTCATACTCTCGATCTCCCGATAAAGTGTTGGGAAGTGTGCAGATACACGCCTCCCACGATGAGTCTCCCCCGCCGTCAAGCGATCGCTCGGTCCACTGGGCGCTAAGTCGTTAAAAAGAAAAGAACCACCCCTCTCAGAATTCACGTCATCGGGTCGGCGTCCCAACAGTCACTTCGATTGTCCGTCGCCGATCTCTCTTGTTATCATATGCTTAGTCGCATTTGGCGTCTTCTGGCCTTGGGCCGCCGCGCTATCCTGATCTTGCGGACCTTCGCAACCTGAACAAAAGAAGCGCCAAATCGGAAAATTGGCTTTGTTTCGTAATGCGCTTCATTGGCTTACACTGGAATCTCAATGCGAAAACCAATCATGGCCGGCAACTGGAAGATGTTTAAGACCCCGGTGGAGACCACGGCGTTCTTTGAAAAGTTTCTGCCCCTGGTCGCCGAAGCCCAGCACGCTGAAGTGGCGATCTGCGCCCCCTTCATCGACCTCCCGGCGGCCGTTGCCGCCACCCAGGGCTCCAAGGTCGGCATCGGCGGACAGAACCTGCATTGGGCCAAGGACGGCGCATTTACCGGTGAGATCTCCGGCCCCATGCTCAGGGCCATCGGTTGCCAATACGTGATTGTCGGGCACAGCGAACGCCGCCAGTTCTTCGGCGAAACCGACGAAACCGTTCTTAAACGCACCATTGCTGCTCTCGATGCCGGCCTTACGCCGATCGTCTGTGTCGGCGAATTGCTCGCCGAGCGTGAATCGGGCCGCACCAACGATGTCCTCAAGACCCAGTTCGATGGCGGTATCGCTGGCCTCACCCCGGAGCAGTTCGCGCGGATCGTCATCGCCTATGAGCCCGTCTGGGCGATCGGCACCGGCAAGGTGGCGACGCCTGAGATTGCCGCCGACGCTCACCGTGCCCTCCGCGGCTACTGCGAGGCCCACTACGGCCGCGACGCCGCCCAGGCCATGCGCATCCTCTATGGCGGCAGCGTGAAGCCGGACAACATCAAGGGGCTGATGGCCCAGCCCGAGATCGATGGCGGCCTGGTGGGCGGCGCCAGCCTCGAGCCAAACTCCTTCGCCGGAATCGTCAATTTCTAGTTCTGTCTGTCACACTGGATGAATGAACGCGGTCAATCCTCAATTTCGGTCCGTCATCGGGATGGACCTCCCCGAACTTGAGCAGGCCGTGAAACCCGAGCCCGCCTACCGGGCTCGCCAGATCTTCGAGTATGTGTACACCAAACGCATCCTCGACTATGACCGGATGACGTCCTTGCCGGCCGCCTTGCGCCAGCGCCTTAAGGCGGATTTGCCCCTCGGCTTGCCCAACGTCAACCAGCGCTTTGACTCGAGCGACGGCACCCGCCGTTATCTGCTGGATATGGCGGACGGCCGGACCATCGAAACCGTGCTGATGCCCCAGGACGACCGCGACACCATCTGCATCTCGTCGCAAGTAGGCTGTCCGGTGGATTGTAAGTTCTGCCTCACGGCGCTGATGGGCCTCGAACGCAACCTCACCGCTGGTGAGATCGTGGCGCAAGTGCTGCTCGTGATGGAACACAACGAACTTGCGCCGGGTGACCGCCGATTGAATCTGGTGCTGATGGGCATGGGTGAGCCCCTGCTCAACCTGCCCAATGTTCTGAAGGCAACCCGCCTGCTTACCGGGGTCATCGGCATCGCGCCGAAGCGCATCACGCTCTCCACTTCGGGCATCATTCCCAAAATGGAAGAGCTCGGCAAGGAAGCGATTCGGCCGCGCCTGGCCATCTCGCTGAACGCCAGCTACGAAGCCCAGCGGCGCGAGATCATGCCGATCACGAAGAAGTATCATCTGGCCGACCTGATGGAGGCCTGCCGCCGGTACCCGCTCCGGAAGGACGAACGGCTCACGTTCGAGTATGTGTTGTTGAAAGACGTAAACGACAGCGACGAGGATGCCCGGCGTGTCGTGCAATTGTTGGGAGGGTTGAACTGCAAAGTGAACCTGATCGCCCTGAATCCTGGCCCGGGAATCGCTTATGGCACACCCACTGAGGAGCGCGTCGCGTCGTTTCAGCGCATTGTGCGGGAGCAGGTGCCCTGTTACCTGCGAAAGCCGCGTGGACGGGATATCTACGCGGCTTGCGGGCAGTTAAAGCGGATGTCGAGTCAGGAATTGGTCACGGTCGGTTAGCGGCCCCGAGGTGCGCCGCGGCCACCGCCGCCGCCACCGGGACGTCCGCCGCCACCGCCGCCGGGGCGGCCACGGAAACCACCGCCGCCACCACCGCCGCCACGGCGATCTCCGTCACGTCCACCGCGGAATCCGCCGCGGCCACGGTCGCCGCGATCCTCAGCAGGCGGCTCCGGCTTCCAGCCCGGCGTCGCCGTTGCGGCAAAGCCGCGGATGGGCGGGGGCCGGAAGGCGGGCGGGGGAGGCGCAGCCGGTAACGGCGCGTCCTTGGGTAGCACGACGACTTGACGCAGCGACCCGACGCCGATGCTCTCGCTCCGCAGGTCGGTTTCTTCACGCAGGGCCAAGTGCAGAATGCGGCGTTCGCGACTGTTCATCGAAGAGAACAGGAACGGCTGTCCGCTCTTTTTCACGCGCTCCGCGGCGGAGGCGGCGCTCATCCGCAATTCTTCGATCCGCAGGCGGCGATAGTCGTTGGTGTCGAAGCAGATCAGGGAGTGGTCTTCGGGCGGCACCCGCAGCATCTCCATGGTCAGGTGCTCCAGGGCGAGCAGTAACTCCGCCTTGTTTTCGAGGAGCATTTCGGCGTCATCACCGATGAAGTCGACGACCAGTTCCGGATTCTCGAAATACTGGATGCTCTGATCGGGATCGGCAAAGTCGGCATCGAGATCGAGGCCCATGTTGTCGACGGTCTGATCCAGAAACGCCAGGATCTGTTCTCGTGCCGTGTCGTTCGCGTATTTTTTCTCGGACATTGGACCTCTAAAGGAAGCGATTAAAAAACCATTGCTGTGCGATCGCAATTAAGTTGCCAACAAGCCAATATAGTACCAAGCCGCTTGAGGCGCTGTAGAAGAAGAACAGGAACATCACCGGCATGAACATCATCATGCGGGCTTGAGCCGGGTCCATTCCCGGGCTCGTGGGGGTCATCTTTTGCAGCAAAAACTGGGTACCCACCATGAGCAGCGGTAACAAGCGAACCGGAATTGTCTCCGGTCGCGATAAGTCAGTCACCCATAGGAACTGCGCGCCGCGCATCTGAATCGCGACGTTGAGCACGGTGAGAAAGGCAAAGAGAAACGGCATCTGAATCAGCAGCGGAATGCAGCCGCCCGCCGGGTTCACCCCGTGCTTCTTGTAGAGGGCCATCACCTCTTCGTTCTTCTGCGTCATCCGAGGGTCCTTCATGCTCAGCCCCTCGTACTTCTTGTTGATCTTCTGGAACTCCGGCTGAATCGACTGCATCTTCTTGGCCGACTTCAAGCTGGTGATCTTCAGCGGGAGCAAGGCCATGTTGATCATCACCGTGACGATGACGATGGCCCAGCCGTAGGAGTGGTTGGGCGTGAAACCCTTCACCCAGTTATGGACGATCACGAGGCCGGAGAACAGCGGCTTGGCGAGCCAACCGAGCCATGCGCCCCAGTCGATGATCCGCTCGAGCTTCGGATCGGTGGCACGAAGAATGTCGACGTCTTTGGGCCCGACGAAGAGCGTGAAGTCGTTCGCGGGGTTGCCGCCGACGGAGACTCCCGCGTGCGGTTCCTCAGCGTTATCGACAATCTGTTTCACGATGTCGGAATAGGTGCGGAGTTCCATCACCTGCCCGCTCTGTTTCGGGAAGAAGACGGCGGCGAAGTAGGAATCCTCAACGCCGGCGAAGGCGAACTGGCCGCGCTCGACGACTTTGCCCTCGGCGCCGGCTTTGCCGTCGCGGACGATCAGCTGGCCGCGCGGATCCTGCAAGCTGCCCATGATGCCTTCGCCTTTGGTGGCGTCCGGCCCGGTCATGTGAATGGAGTGGATAAAGCCGGAAGGTGCGGCGACAGTCGCGTCGCCGAAACCGCCCCGCCAGGAGACGTTGTGCGCGACGGGTTGCCCGGAAACGAAGGCCTCGGTGGACACTTGCACACGGTAGTCGCTTTTCTGGAAGACAAACTTCTTTTTGGCTCGCAGGTTCGAGTCAGCGTATTCGAACTCGATCGTCTGGAAGCCCTCGCTGGGGAAGCGGTGGGCGAAAATCACTTTGTTGGGATCGTTGCCGGGGAATTTTTCGGTGAAGACGAGGCCCATCGGATAGCCATGGGCGGCGGCGCCGTTGGGCTGCACCAGCTCCAGTGGCTTGCCGTTGGTGTCCTTGTACTTCTTCAACTGCCACGACAGCACCACGCCACCACGGGTGGAGAAACGGACCTTGTGGACATCGGTGTCGACTTCGAGGATCTGTTCCTTGGTGCCCACGACGGCGTTCACCGGGGGCGTCTGCGAAACCGTGGTCGGGCTGGGTGGAACAGCAGACGTGGCGGCCGGAGGCTGAGCGGCGGCCTGGGGAGCCTCTTTCTTAGTGGGCTTCGGCGGCACCGCCGGGGGAAACAGCGACGACGAGAAGTAGAGGATTCCGCCGGCAATGACGAAAAACAGGAGCAGGTTGCGCTCCATTGAGAATTCTTGCTTTTTATCGGCCATGCAACTCAGTTCTTAGGGGCTCGGATTGAGGGGGAACCAGATCGATGCCGCCCGGATGCCAGGGGTGGCACTTCAGCAAACGGCGAATACCCAAATAGATGCCTCGCCCCACGCCATGGGACTCAATTGCCCCGTACATGTAGCAGGAGCAGGTGGGGTGGAAACGGCAGGCGGAGGGCAGAAGCGGAGAAATCAAGAGCTTGTAGCCTCGGAGGAGGACAAGGAGTGCCGCGCTAATCGGGCGAAAAGGCGGCTGATCTCCTGTTGAAGCTGTAGGGGAGTGGCTTGATCGGCGGCGCGGCGCGGGTTTACCACGACGCTCCAACGCGGACCCAGGGCGGGCAGTTGAAGACGAATCTGTTCGCGAATCCGCCGTCGAAGACGATTGCGGAAGACGGACTTCCCCAGCCCACGCGGCGTGGTGAAGCCGACACGGGCCCCCGTTGGCTCCCCCGCCAGGCAAAATGCAGCGAAGTAAGTCGATTGGTGACGGAAGCCCTTTTCGTAGACTTGTTTGAATTGAGCCGACCGCAGTAGGCGGCATGATTTTGGGAAGCCCCATGAATCTGGGACCACGGGACGGTCCTACCGGACTTGGCCGGCCCACCGCACGTTACGTTCGTCGCTGACGGTCAGCTTGTGGCGGCCACGGGCGCGGCGACGAGCCAGGACGTTACGTCCGTCCTTGGTTTCCATGCGCTTACGAAATCCGTGGACCTTGGCCCGGCGGCGATTATTGGGCTGAAATGTTCTTTTCGGCATTCTATGTATTTCCTTCGCGCCGGCTTGAGTTGCCTTTTCGGGGATCCGGACGCCAGACAGGCCGCACAGGGCCATGAGGACAAGGCTGTCCCCAAAACTCAAGTATAAGGACCGTTCTAGTGCCCTGTCAAATCACCTTCCTGCTGACGCGGCCCTCCCACCCGGTCTAAACTAATGGTTTCATGAGTTCACAACCTTTTCGTTTGGACGGCAAGATTGCCCTGGTGACCGGCGGCGCCAGCGGGATCGGCGAGCAGATCACCCGCGTCTTTACCTCGGCCGGGGCTTCGGTCATCATCTGCGACGTCAATCGGGAGCGTGCGGAGACGCTGGCCGCTTCATTGCCTGGTGCACGGGCCATCGCCTGCGACATCACCAATGAGGAGGCGGTGGCCACCGCATTCCTGCCGCTCGACAAGCTCGACATCCTGGTAAACAATGCCGGCATCGGGTTGGTCGGTAACGTCGCCGAAACGGAACTCGCCGATTTTCAACGGATCTTCCGCGTCAATGTGGAAGGGCTTTTCCTGATGACGAAGCACGCTTTGCCGCTGCTGCTGGCCTCGCACGGCTCCATTGTGAATCTGGGCTCCGTCGCGGGTCTGGTGGGCGTGAAGCGCCGCTTCGGCTATTGCGCTACCAAGGGCGCCGTCGTCGCCATGACGCGCCAACTCGCCGTGGACTACCCGCAGGAACTGCGCGCCAATTGCATTTGTCCGGGCACGGTGGATACGCCTTTTGTCGAAGGCTATCTGGAGAAGTACCACTCGCACGAGAAAGACAAAGTACGTGCGGAACTGAATCAGCGTCAGCCCGTGGGGCGACTCGGCAAGCCCGACGAGATCGCCCATCTGGCGCTGTATCTTTCGTCGGACCAGGCCGCGTTCGTCAACGGCGCGGTGATCACGATTGATGGCGGATGGACCGCTGCTTAGCTTAAAGCGCTAACATAGAGCATTGTCTCGCATCTCCCTTTCCTTGTCTCAAGAACAAGGCACCCTAAGTTGGTGGCAGATTTACACCGGAGTGGCGCTTACGACGCTGGCCACGCTGGTGATGGAACTGTCGCTCACCCGTGTCTTTTCCGTCGTTTTCTATTACCATTTCGCATTTCTCGCGATCTCCATCGCCCTATTTGGGCTCGGTGCGGGAGGCGTGTTTTCGTACGTGGTTTCCGGGTGGCGCGGCGGCACGTTCGGCAAACTTGGCCTGCTGGCTTCGGTGAACAGCCTGGTGGTGGTGGCGTCGCTTGTGTTTCTGCTGTCGCGCCGGGGCGAATTCAGTAATCTGACTCTGGCCGCCGTTTATTTCGCGAGCGCGTTGCCGTTCTTTCTGGCCGGTACGATCATCTCGCTGGTGATCAACGAGACGATTGAACGGGTGGATCGGGTCTATTTCTTTGACCTTCTGGGCGCGGCCGGCGGCTGTCTTTTGTTGTTGCCTTTCCTGAGCGGGTTTGGCGGACCCAACACGGTGATTACCGTGGGCGTGCTGTTCGCGGCGTCGGCGGCGGTGTGGTTCAACATCGCGGGCGAAACGCGCTGGCGCGCGACCGCAGTGGCCCTAGCTTTGGGCCTGGTGGGGCTATTTGTGATCAACCTGCGCTGGCCGATCATCGACGTGAGGTTCGCCAAAGGGCAGGCGATCGGCAAAGAGATCTTCACCAAGTGGAACGGACTGTCGCGTATCGGTCTGGTGGAAGATCAGGGCTCCGGCGGTCACCTGATCATCATTGACGCCGACGCCTCCACGGGTGTGCCGCGCTTCGACTTTAAGAACCTGAACGAGCGCGAACGGCGGGACTTGTTGCTGCAAGGGCCGGGCTTGCCTTACGCGATCCGGCCGGGCGCCAAGACGCTCATCATCGGGCCCGGCGGCGGTTGGGACGTCTCGCGAGCACTGGCGGCCGGCGCCACCGATGTGACAGGCGTCGAGGTGAATCCGATCATCGCCAATACGATCATGCGGGAGAAGTTTCCGCATCTGAGCCGCAATTTGTACAAGCGGCCTGACGTGCACATCCAAGTGGAAGACGGCCGGAGCTTCGTGCGCCGCAGCACGGAGAAGTATCAGGTGTTGCAGGCGACGCTGGTGGATACCTGGGCGTCGACGGCGGCGGGCGCCTTTGCGCTCTCGGAGAACAACCTCTACACGACCGACGCTTTCTACGACTATCTGAGCCACCTGACCGACGATGGCTTCATGGCCTTTACGCGCTGGGGTTTCGATCCGCCGCGGGAGAGCCTGCGGTTGCTGACGCTGGCCAACGATGCCTTGGGGCGTCTGGGTGCCACCGACATTTCACGGCACGTGATTATCGTGCGCGAGGGCTCCACCGAGGGCTGGGGCTCCAAGGATACCGTGCTGATTTCGCGCCAGCCCTTCTCTGCTGCCGACGTAGATCGCGCGAGAGAAGTGGTACGGGTCTCCGGCATGCAAGGCACTTATCTGCCGGGCGATGGCGGACGCAACGAGTTCGGCCGCTATCTGGTGGCCAAGGACAAAGACGCCTTCCTGGCCAACTATCGATATGACCTCTCACCGGTAGGCGATGACCGGCCGTTCTTCTTCTATACGGTGCAGCCGCGCGACCTGTGGGCCTTTCTGACCCAAGCGGGTCAGGACAGCGCCGACTACAAGATCAACCGCGCGGTGCCGCTACTGTTCGGCCTGATGATCATCAGCGTCCTGGCGACGATCGTGGTGTTGGCGCTGCCGCCGCTGGTGCTGGGCACGAAGCTGCCGAAGGACTCGGCCGCGCGCCAGTTTCTGCTGTACTTCCTCTGCATTGGGGCCGGTTACATTCTTATTCAGGTGGCGCTGATTCAGAAGTTCGTCCTGTTCCTGGGTCATCCGACTTACGCGCTGACGGTGATCATCTTCTCCATGTTGGTGTCGAGCGGCCTGGGCAGTTCGTTCTCACGGCGGCTGACGTTCACCAATCCGGTGCGCCTGCGTCAGGCGCTGGGTTTGGTCTTCGTGTTGGTGGCGGTCCTGCGCTTTACAGCCCCAGCGTTGACGGCCGCGCTAGTCGGCTGGCCTTGGGCTTTGAAGGTGCTGATTACCATCGCATTGATTGTGCCGGTGGGATTCGTGATGGGGCTGCCGTTTCCGACGGCGCTCAATACCTTGGAACTGCGGTTCCCGACGGCGGTGCGGTGGGCGTGGAGCCTAAATGCCGCTTCCAGCGTGCTGGGTTCAGCGAGCGCGATCTTCCTGGCCATCTACATCGGGTTGGGGAACACGCTGATGGTGGGCGGTGTTTTTTACCTGATCGCGGCGCTGATCCACTACCGAACGCGCCGAGCCTTTGCCTAGACCACTTCGCCGATGCGATGTAGCTTGAGCATATTCGTGGTGCCCGGGCGGCCAATGGGCTGCCCGGAAATGAAGACGATCTGATCCCGGCGTTTGGCAAAGCCCTTTTCTTCGAGGATTCGATCCATCAGGGCGAGCATCTTGTCGGTGGAGCCCACCATCTCGGCAATGATCGGGGTAACGCCGTAGACGACGCTGAGATGGCGCGCCACGCGCTCGTTGGCGGTGAAGGCGAAGATCGGCACGGGGGGACGGTATTTGGCCACCATGCGCGCGCTGGCGCCACCAGCTGTGAAGACGACAATCGCCGCCGCACTGATCTTGCGGGCGGCGTGATAGGCCGAATCGGCGATGATTTCAGGAACGGTGGGCGCGTGGGCGTACGAGATTTCCTTGAAGCCCTCAGCCCGCAGGCTCGCCTCGGCCTCGACCGCGATCCGGCTCATCATGCGCGCTGCTTCCACGGGATAACGGCCGGTGGAGGTTTCGGCGGAGAGCATAATGGCGTCGGTGCCGTCGTAGATGGCGTTGGCGACGTCGCTGACTTCGGCGCGCGTAGGCACGGCGTTCTCGATCATCGATTCCAGCATCTGGGTCGCCGTGATGACGAACTTGCCCTGACGGCGGGCGCGCTCAATGATGGACTTCTGAATGTACGGGACTTTCTCGAGCGCGGTCTCAACACCGAGATCGCCGCGCGCCACCATGACGCCGTCGCTTTCAGCGAGAATCGCGTCCAGGTTCTCAAAGGCTTCGGGCTTCTCGATCTTTGAGATGACGAGTGGAGTGGCTTCGCGCTCTTCCAGAAAGTGCCGCAGACGTACCACGTCGTTTGGTTTGCGGACGAAGGAAATGGCGACAAAGTCGATCCCGATGTCGATGCCGAACTGGAGATCGGCCATGTCCTTTTTCGTGAGGGACGGCGTGGAAACCTGCACGCCGGGCAGGTTGATCCCCTTGCGGTCGCCCGCCGGGCCGCCGGCGATGACTTCACATTCGGCGGCGATGCCGTTGGTGGAGAGCACGCGCAACTCGACTGAGCCGTCGTTTAGGAGGACGCGGTCACCTTCCCGGACGTCGGTGGCGAAGTCGGCATAGCTGGTGGACGCACCTTCCTGATTGCCGATGCGGGTCTCGGTAGTGATGGTGAAGCGCTGGCCGGTTTCGAGATCGACGCGTCCATTTTCGAAGGTGCCGAGCCGGATCTTAGGTCCCTGAAGGTCCAGGAGTATCCCGGCATCAATGCCCATTTCGGCGGCTACGGCGCGGACGGTGCGGATCCGGCGCGCATGGTCCTCCTGGGTGCCGTGCGACATATTCATCCGGAAAACGTCGACTCCGACGCGAAGCAAGTTGCGGACGGTTTCCGGGGAGTCCGAAGCCGGACCCAGCGTGACGACGGTTTTCGTATTGGGCATGATTCTCGCTTCTAACTTTCGCTCGCCCTGGCCCTGTTGGGCGCTAAGCAGGCCCAGAGTTTCAGGCACCGGAAGGGTGCCCGCCTTCTCTGGCGCGGCGACTTCGGTGGTCTTGTTGCTTGCAATCAACATGATTCCTCTTTACGGCAGTTGCCGGACTCGCTGTCTTGACTGCCTACGTGGCCGGCGGAACGGGACGGTGACACCGTTGGTTCGTTCTCCGGAAGAGTACTTTCAGGTTCGCACATTCCTGAATCCTCTTCATGACGGGGAGGTTACCAGTGGAGACGGAGGAGGCTTGCCCACATTGACCGTTCAATGACCCTGTGATAGATTGAAAAGAGTCCCCATTCGATGAGAGGAGGTCCCCATGCACAATTTCCTGTTTAGTTTCCGGCGAGGCTGCATGTGTTGCGACCTTACTCGTGTTACTCCGGATCGCGCAATCTGCTAGGCGCGGCTCCGCCGGAGTCGATTTACTTTATTCCCTAAAAAGCTCAATTTACTTCAATCTTGGCGTGCGGTGAAAACCGTGGTCATTCGTGCCCCTCCGGAGACTCCAGAGGAAGTGCTGTACCTCCAGCCGCACGCCATTCCCCACTTATTCCAATTGATGCACCATCCAGCCGAGACCGCCCAAGCCCATGAGCGTGGTGAGTAACATGACGCCGAGGAGTAATTTCATGCGGCCGGCCTGTTTGCGCATGTCCGTCTGCAAGTCACCGAGCAAAGCCTTGCGCAATTCATCCAACGACTCCACCGGCGCTGCGCCGGTCTTGCCGCCCTCGTTAGAGAGCGCCGTGCCACCGGCCGGCAGTTGCTCCATCTGGAGACCCAGACCGCGTAAGGACACTTCAATGGCGTCCAGACGGAGCCGGATCGCGCGCACATCCTCAATGAGGGTAAGCGCCGAGACCTCGCCTCCGGTGGGGTAGGCGTTTACGCCGTGGTCAGCGACAAGCGGTTCGGCGACAAGTTCTTCAGCTTCAACAGTCATGCGGGGCTTATCGACGGTCCCCGCCAAAGTTTGATCTATTCGGTGGCTGGTTCAAGGTAGACGATTTCGGAAGACCGTTCTTCCGGCAGGTGGATGTCCACGCCCAACGTCATTAACTGCTCGCCGGTCATCACGTACCGCGAGGGTGCAGTTTCAAAGCGTACCCGATAGCGCTGGGCCGCCACCAAGTCTCGCCAGCGCAACGTGTGTCGATCGGCGCCAGATCCATCGCGGGTGACAATGGCCAGGGCTGTATCGCTGCCGGCGTCATAGCTTTGGATGGCGTCTACTGAGCCCAGGGCCGGGCGTCCTGTTAAGTGCGCGACGCGGCCATCGCGGACGCCGGCACGGATCGCCTTATAGACGGCGATCTCACGAGCGGCCAGCGCCCGGTGCTCCGGGGTGAGTTCCGGAAGGCGGTTCATGAAGATCCAGGGACCGCCGAACATGAAGCTGCGGGTGGTGTAGAGGTCGAGAACATCGTCCGGCATATAGCGGTCGGCAAAGCGGGGAGGGAAGGGAAAGGTGGCTCCGTAGGCGCCTTGCCGTGATCCGAGTGACCCTGAAGCGTCGTTGGTGATCGACGTGACATAATTCCGTGCCATCTTGAAGGTCATCATGCTGCCGCCATTGGCGCAGTTTTCCCAGAGGACGCCGGTTCGCCGCCGAATCTCGCTGACAATGACGTCGAGTCCCTCTTCGGAGTTTGCCCAGTTACTGTCGTCCGGGTGATGGGTGTGGGTTGTCTTGCGGCACTCCTTCACCAGGGTTTGGCCGTCCTGCAACAACCAATCGACGCGGTACCTGCGCACTAAATCGACGCCCTGCTCGATGATCCAATCGCGCACGGGCTGGTGGCCAAGGCAGATACTCTCGCCGCCATGGAAGTTATAAGTTTCCGACGAAGTCCAGTCGGGCCGGTTCGTGAGGACGGCCGACTCCGGGTCTGCTTCGCTGAAGGCGAAATGCAGGCCGAATTTCATGCCTAACTCGTGCACGTAGTCCGAGAGTGCGCGCAAGCCGGACGGGAACTTTTGGGGGTCGGCTTCCCAATCGCCCATGCGTTTGGCCCAGCCGAGGTCGACGATGAAGAGCTCCATGCCGAGTTCGGCGGCGATCCGCGCATTCTCGCGCAGAGTCACCTCGTCGATGTCCTGAAGGTAACCCCATGAATCCCACGCGACATACGGGAACTGGTTGTCCGGCAAGGCGGGTGCGACGGCGGCCTCCACATAGCGCTGCGTGCGGTATCCGGCTTCGTCCCAATCGCCATGAAAAACGCCGACAAAGGCGGCGGGCAACTCCATGGATGCGCCCGGCTTCAGGGGGTGGTTCAGGGTTTGCACCTCGGCCGCGAAGGTGACCCGGTCCTTCGCTTGCTGCACGGAGAAGTCGGCGCGGCCATTGAATTCGAGGCCGGCAAAAAGTCCTCGTTGCTGACGGTCGCATACCGCGAGCCAGGCGCAGAATGCTCCGCCCGAACCGGTGGAAAGCACCATGCCGGGGCCGTCCGGGGCGAGGGGTACTTCCTGGGGATCGAAGTTCGCCTCCCGCGGCACCAGCACCCATTGGTGCACGGCAAACGCGTCGTGCTGCGCGCCTTCGGCGGCGAACTCCCAGGCCAGGAAGTTTGCGCGACGCACCTGTACCGTTTCGGCCAGCCGATTCGTGATCGTTGCCTGGTGGCGCAGGACGGGTTGAGCGGGATAGATGTCAAACTGCACTGCCAAAGCGAGCGTGCCGTCATCTGCGGCAAGCTCCACGGTGAGCGCCCGGCCGCCGCGTGGGAGTTCCGAGATGGCTTGGCCGGTGACCAGGAAGGAATTTGCCGCTGACAGCTTGCGCCCGTCCCCCAGTTCTACCGCGATGGGGAAGGATCGGGAGTTCGCTGGGAGCCGCCAGACCTCGTTCACGGTCAGATTTCGAATCTCGTCGAGCTGAAAGGCACCGGTGCCACGATTGAGGCGGAGTACGGCCTGGAAGACATCATTGCGCAGCGTCCAGGATTGAAAGGCGGCGTCATGGGTGATGCTGACGGCTTCCGGCCTCGCGCCGCTCGGTGGCGAGGAGGCGCTTGCCGGTGACGGGGAGATTCCGCCCCAGCCGATTAACTTGCCACCGAAGTAGCATGAGCCGGCGGCCAAAAGACGTCGGCGTTTGAGGCCTTCGTCGCTTAACTCATTGATTTTGGGGCTCATTCGTTGGGTGCGGCGTATTGACTATAGGAAGCAGGAGACTAACGGAACAACCTATTGGAGCACTTCATCTTGAGGGAAGTTTCGGCCAATGGAGGGCGGAACTGTATATTTTTCCCATCTGGGGGGAGCGTATCCCCTCAGGTTGCCCACAAACGGGGGAGTACCTTCTCGCCACTTGCCCGTGGGCCGGGCTAAGGCCTTTCCGGCGCGGGAAGCGCCTAATTTCCCAGTCTATTCCGGCGGAGCGACACGACCGATAGCTCTGATGGAAAGCAACTCAGACTCGCGTGCTCCATCTTGAACCCATTCAACCGCAACCGCCGCTCCGCGAAGCGATCGGAGTTTTCGCCTGCGAATCGCAACCGGTGGTTCTGGAGGGTCTTGCACGGATCTTTGCCGGCACGGGAGACCTGACCCTGGTCGGAGCCTCAAGCGAACCGCTGCAGGCCTTCGAGGCCATTGAGGCTGCTGCGCCGCGGGTGGTGCTGGTGGATCAGACGGGTGGCCTGCGCGGGGCGTTCCGGATGCTTGGTGAATTGAAGGTACGCATTCCGATGGCCGCGCCGGTGCTTTGGGTACAGGAGCTTTCTGAGATTGAATCCTTCCGGGCGCTGCAGTTAGGGGCGAGGGGCATCTTGCGGCGGAACCTGCCGGTGCAGAGTTTGCTGGATTGCGTTCGTGCCGCGGCACTGGGCTCGGTGTGGATGGAGAATGCGATCTCGAATCAGGTGGCGGGCTTCTTGCACCGCCGCTCCGCCGCGCGGCTGACGCCGCGGGAGCGCGAAATCATCGAGCAGATCATGTGCGGGGCAAAGAACAAGGACGTGGCGTCCGCGCTCGGGATCACGGCCGGCACCGTCAAGGTCCACCTGATGCATATCTTCGAGAAGACCGGCGTAAAGGATCGTTTGGAACTGGCGATGCAGGGTCCGCGTTTGCTGGGGCTGAGTTCGGCGGAACTGGTGACGGGTGTGCCGCCCACTGGTGAGACGGCTCTGAGCCAGGCCGAGGTCCAGTTGGTGGGAGTATGACGCAAGCCTTTCCCGCCGCGGCGCTTGCCGCTCGCACGCCATCCCGTGTTGAACGCTGGCTGATGCCGACGCTCACGGATGTTTTCTTCATTGCCCTGGTTCTATGGATTTTCGCTAGCGGCCCCATGGGCTGGACGGCCCTGTTGGCCGACGGCGATACAGGATGGCACATTCGCACCGGCGAGTTTGTTCTCGACCATGGCTACGTGCCGGACCATGACTTGTTCTCTTACTCGAAGCCGGGTGAAACCTGGTACGCGTGGGAGTGGTTGTCGGACGTCATTTTCGCTTTGCTGCACCGGCAATGGGGCCTCAAGGCGATCACGCTCTTGGCCGGGGTGTTGATCATCGCTTCGGTGGCCATCCTGCTGGCGCACATGATCTGGCGCGGGGCGAACTTCTTTGTGGCCCTCCCGTTGGCGTTGATGGCGGTGGGCGTCTCCTCGATCCATTACCTGGCGCGGCCGCATGTGTTCACCCTCTTCCTGCTGCCAATCTGCCTGTGGATTTTGGATCGCGACCGGAAATCGAATTGGAAAGCGGTGTGGTTACTGGTTCCGCTCTCGGCGATCTGGACCAATCTGCACGGGGGCTACATGGCGTTGATCGCCTGCCTTGGCCTTCTGGTGGTGGCCAGTGCACTCGAATGTCTGCCGGACTGGATGGCTCGCCGCCGGCCCGCCTCGCTCGGGGCGCTGAAGCGTTACACGCTGCTGGCCGCCGGTTGCGTGGCGGCGACGTTCGTCAATCCGTTTGGCTACCGCCTGCATCTGCACATTGCCAACTACCTGCAATCGGAGTTTATCCACGAAGTGGTGCAGGAGTTCCAATCGCCCAGTTTTCGCGGCGAAAGCATGAGGCAATTCGAGCTGTTCCTGTTTCTGGGGCTTCTATCCGTGGGTGTGGCGCTGTTGCGTCCGTTGTCCGGACGCGGCCGGGATTTTGCCGCGATGCTCTGGGTTGTTTATTGGGCGCATCAATCGCTGACTTCGGTGCGGCACGCGACGATCTATGTATTGGTGGCGGCGCCATTTGTCGCCAGCGTGCTGAGTGACTGGGTGGCGGTGTGGGTGGCGAACCAGCCGCGCAAATCCGTTCCGGCGATCCTGTCGAAAATTGGGAGCGACCTGGCTCCGAAGTTCAGCCGGGTGAGTGTGTGGGCGGTCGTCTTTCTGGCTGTACTGCCTTGGATCAATACGGACCGCATGAAGTGGCCCACCGACTTTCCTAAAGAGAAGTTTCCGCTCGCGTTGATGCACCAGCACAAGCAGCTGCTTGCCGAGCGGCGGGTCTTTACGACCGACCAGTGGGGCGACTATCTGATCTACCAGTCCTACCCGCAGCAGCGCGTATTTATTGATGGACGTAGCGATTTTTACGGGGCCAAACTGGGGCGCGAATACATCCGTTTGTTCGGTGCGGACCTGGAATGGGAGCAGGTGCTGAAACAGCATCGCTTCGACGTGGTGCTGGCTCCCAGGGAGTGGCCGCTGGTGGCTTTGCTGAAGCTTCATCCCGACTGGGAACTGGTCGGTGAGGATCGTAAAGTGAAGGAAAATCAGGCCTTTCTGTTCGTGCGCAAGGTTCCGCTGGACGTTCGCGTCGAGGCTCGCAATGAGGGTATCCCCCAGGTAGGACGAAAGGACTGATTTTGCCCCGCCGTCTAATGAAAGATTTCCGTACCGCCGAAGGATTAGAGGAACGAGCACTGGTCCGCCAATTCATCGCATGACGATCAATCCCCAAATTTCGCTCAGCCTCGCACTTGGCTTAGCCGCCACGGTGGAAGACCTATGGCACCGGCAGATTTCCAACTGGATACCGGTCGCCGCGTTGGTCGGCGGAGTGGCGATCAATTGGTCCGAGCAGGGCTGGTGGGGAGGCTTGATGGCCCTGGCCGGGGCGGTTGGCGGCTTCGTGGTGTTCCTCGTCTTTTACGTCTTGGGCGGCATGGGCGGCGGCGACGTGAAGCTCATGGCGGGCTTCGGGGCCATCCTGGGCCCTTCGCTGTTACTTTGGGCGGCCCTGTGGACCGCGGCGGCCGGAGGCGTATTCGCCCTCTCGGCCCTTGGCTTTTACCGGTTGCGCCGATGGTGGCTCAATCGCCCGGCGGTCGCCGGGGAAGATTCGATTCCGTATGCACCCGCGATTACGGTGGGTGCCTGGTTGGCTTTGTTATCGCGCTAGTTGTCCGGCATTGCTGGTGGAGGGAGTTTAGTTATGGATCGTAGATTTATGACCGTGCTGGGGGTGAGCTTACTGTTCGCCCTGGTGGTGTCGAGTGTTTTTTACACCATCACCAACCGTGGCTCAGGTCCCGCGAAACAGGCGCAAGCCACCGACACGAAGGACCTGGTGGTGACGACGAAGCCGCTGCCGGTGGGTACGACTATCAAGCCGGGCGACGTCAAGACGATCCGGGTTCCCGTGGATCAGTTCCCGAAGGGCGCCTACGCCAAGGTGGAAGAGGTTCTGGACCGTCCGATCGTCAGCAACATTCTGCAAGACGAGCCGGTGATGGAAGGTCGCCTCGCGGCCCGCAATAGCGGTGCCGGGTTGGCCCCGATCATCCCGGTGGGCATGCGCGCGGTGACGGTGCGCGTGACGGATGTGAGCGCGGTTGCCGGTTTCGTTATGCCCGGTATGCGCGTCGACGTTCTGGTAACTGGCCGTCCGCCGAATGGCAACGATACGATTACGACGACAGTGCTCCAGAACGTGACGGTGCTTTCGTCGGGTACGACGATCCAACCGGATGCTCGCGGTCAAGCCATGCAGGCTCCGAGCGTAACGTTGCTCGCCACGCCCGAGCAGGCCGAGGTTCTCACCCTAGCGGGCAATGAAGGCCGGATCCAACTGGTCTTGCGTAACGGCAACGATCAGGATCAGAAAATGACGAGCGGCAAGACAGTGAGTCAGTTGTATGGTTTCGGCCGTCCGCCGGGCAGCCCGGAGCCGAGCGAGCGTCCGAAGCGCGTTTGGCGTCCGGCTCCGGTGATGGTGGCCCCGGCCCCGATCGTGCGCGCTCCGGCTCCCCCGCCGCCTCCGGAACAGATTGTGGTCATTCGGGGCAATACGCGAACGCTCGAAACGATCAAGTCCGGTGGATCGGACAACAGCTCGGCGCCACCGCCGAATCCGGGGCCTGGTTTCTAGTTGATTCCCGTATCCGGCGTTGAAGAAAAGCAACAAGAGCAAGAAAAGATTTTAGAGAGGTTGATGTCATGAGGGTGCGAGAACTGTTGGCGCTAATTATGTCGCTGGTCCTGGTTGGTACGGCCGGCGCGCAAGAGCCGGTGGCCGTCGCCAGCGCGGGCGGAATGACCATTGAGGACCTGCACGTTACGGTGAGCAAGAGCCTGGTGATCGACTACCCCGCTGACATCAGCCGGATCTCGACGTCGAATCCCGATGTTGTGGATGCCGTCCCCGCGACCTCGCGCGAGTTCCTGCTGCACGGTAAGGGACACGGCTCGGCGACGGTGGTGGTGTGGGCCAAGACCGGTTTGCGCACCATGTACAACGTAACGGTTGAGCACAATCTTGAGCCGATCAAACGTCTGCTGAAAGATACCTTCCCGAACGAGAACATCGGACTCGTCGCCGGTCGCGATTCGATCACGCTGATTGGCACCGTGAGCAGCAAGGAAGTAGCCGACCGGGCGGTGGCGATCGCCACGCCGCTGGCGAAGACCGTGGTCAGCAACATGAGCCTCACCGCTGCCCCGGTTTCCAAGCAGATCGTGCTCAAGGTTCGTTTCGCGGAACTGGATCGCACGCAAGCGCAGCAGTTTGGCGTGAACCTGGTTTCCACCGGCGTGGGTAATACCACGGGCGCCATTTCGACCCAGCAGTTCAGTCCGCCCACCGTCACCTCGGATGGCCGTTTTACCGTCTCCGATGCACTCAACATCTTTGCCTTTCGTCCGGATCTCAACATGGCGGCGCTGGTAAAGGCGCTGCAGGCGCAGGGCGTTTTGCAGATCCTGGCCGAACCGAATCTTGTCACCACGAACGGCAAAGAAGCCAGCTTCCTGGTGGGCGGTGAGTTCCCGGTTCCGGTGCTGCAGGGCGGTTCAAATGCCGGCGCGGTGACGATTCAGTTCCGCGAATTCGGTATTCGTCTGACCTTCAACCCGCAGATGACGGAGAACAACACGATCAAACTGTACGTGAAGCCGGAAGTCTCAACGATCGATTTGGCCAACGCCGTCACCTTCAGCGGTTTCACGATCCCGGCTTTGGCCACCCGCCGCATGGAAACCAACATCGAGTTGGGTGCCGGGCAGAGCTTTGTGATCGCCGGCTTGATCGACGATCGCGTCAATGAGAGCTTTAACAAGATTCCCGGACTCGCCAATATCCCGATCCTGGGTTCATTGTTTCGTTCGCGTACCGAGAACCGTTCCAAGTCCGAGTTGGTGATCATCGTCACGCCGGAGATGGCGACTCCGATCAACGCCGGCGACCCGAAGCCCGAGCCGGCTTGGCTCCGTCAGTTCCTGCCGGACAGGAAGCCGGGTGACAAAGTCGGTGCCGATCTGGTTCCCGGCGTGGGCGGCGCAGTCGTCCAGCCGATGCCGGCAAATCGCAACCAGATCAATCGCAACTCAGTCGGGAACGGCTCGCAGCATATCTTGCCGCCGACCTCTGCGGCTCCCGATGCCAAGCCCGGACCTAAGGCTGAGAAGGCCGAGAGTGAACCCGGGAAGGGAAACCGGCTGAAGTTCTGGGGTCGCAAGCCGGCTTCGGCCTCCAGTCCATCGGCGCCGAAAGCCTCGGCAGCGGGCGCCTTCCAGTACACGACTGCGGGTGAGCGTCCGTTGACGCGTGCAACGGAGGACAGCCCTTCGGCGGTTCCCGTAGCCAGCCCGGAGGTCCAGACGACGCCGATGCGGGCGGGAGAGAATGCGCAGGCGGAGACCGTGCCGGTCGCGGCACCCGTTGAGGCGCCGGCAACCGCGCCGGCGCTCGAACTGCCAGCCGCCCCGGCTGCGACGCCGGTTGCCGCACCTGCCCCCGCTGAGGCCGGAGCGGCAGCAACGAAAGAGACAAAAGAGACTGTGCCCGCCGCGCCCGTGGAGGCCAACGTTCAAGCTGCGGAGCCCAAGCCCGTTGCCGCAGTCGCGGCACCGATCCGGCGGAACCTGTCGGCCGGTATCACCTCCTTACCGATGCAGGTATTGAGCGGCGGTTCGGCATCCAGTTCCGCCGCTCGCTCTTCCACTCCGGGAGCGCAACGTTAAGAATTCGTACCGAATCGAGAAGAAGCCAACCCATGCGGGAAGCACCACTCACAGCCCTCATCATTAGTCCGAACCGTGAACTCGCGCGCGAGCTTTCTTCGTCCCAAGGCGAAGCGCGGGCGTTTCAAGTGGTGGGCGATCTGAAGAGCTACCCCACCGAGCAAACGCTCGAACTCCGCCTCCGGCAACTGCAGCCTGAAGTGGTGCTGGTTGACCTTGCGACCGACCTTGACCAAGCCTGCCAGTTGATTTCCCTCATCGCACGGCCAGAGATCCACATCATTGGCTTGCACGAAGTCAATGACCCGCATTCGCTCATTCAGTCATTACGGGCCGGCGCTTGCGAGTTTCTGTATTCACCTCTCGAGGTCTCCCAACAACGCGAGGCCATGGGCCGTATCCGGCGGATGCGAGCGCCAGAAGACGCCGCGGAACCGGAGATGGGCAAGATTGCGGCCTTTGCGAGTGCGAAGCCCGGTTCCGGCGCCTCCACTCTGGCCACCCAAACGGCCTTCGCGATTAAGAAGATGGGCGGCAAGCGCGTCCTGCTGATTGATTGCGACCTGATGGGTGGCACGATCGGCTTCTATCTGAAGTTGAATCACCCCTATTCGTTGGTGGATGCGCTCAATCAGGCGCACGAACTGACGGCGGCTAGCTGGAGCAACCTGACCGTGAGCGTGGGCGGCGTGGATATTCTGCCCGCTCCAGAGGCACCCTTTGCGGGCCTGCTGAATTTGGGGGCGCTGCATGACGTCCTGCAATACGCCCGGATGCAGTACGACTGGGTGATCCTTGACCTGCCGGCTGTCTTTCAGAAGTTCAGTCTGCTGGCAGTGGCGGAAAGTGACAGCTCCTACCTGGTTTCCACATCGGAGCTGCCGAGCCTCCACTTGGCTCGCAAGGCGGTCTCGTTGCTGAACACGATTGGCCTCACCAAGGACCGATACCAAGTGTTGATCAACCGCGTGAATAAGCGCGACAACATCAACCGCTCCGATATGGAAAAGATCTTCAACTGTTCGGTGCATGCCACCTTCCCGAACGACTACTTTTCGCTTCATCGCGTGGTGACCCTGGGTCAACCGTTGGGAAGCGAATCGGAGCTGGGCAAATCAATCGAAAGTCTCGCGGGCAAACTGGCCGGACCCGCGAAGGCAGAAAAACGACGGGCGGGCGGATTGCTCGAACCGAAAACGGCCTATTCGCAAGCCTAAACGGCTGGGATGAGTGAAGGAGATAGAGCGCCATGGTACCGATTGCGGAAGCCGGAAACAAGCAACAGATGAGCTGGGAGCAGCGGCTCCTGAAGAATGCGGGCAAGCCCAAGGCGATGCTCAAGCCCGAGTATCAGGAGCTGAAGTTCACGCTCCATCGTAAGCTGCTTGACAAGATCAACCTCGAGGCGCTGGCCACGATTGATAACCAGCGCGTGCGCAGCGAGGTGCGTCAGGCGTTGATCACCCTGATTGACTCCGAGCCGACGTTGCTGTCCTCGCTCGAAAAACAGCAAATTTCAGAAGAAGTGTTGGACGAGGTATTTGGCCTGGGTCCGCTCGAGACCCTGCTCTCCGATTCGACGATCTCGGACATCCTGGTGAACGGCCACAAGCAGGTCTACGTCGAACGCCGCGGGCAACTGGAAATCACCTCGGTTACCTTTCGCGACGACGCCCACCTGCTGCGCATTATCGACAAGATTGTGAGCCAGGTGGGCCGCCGCATCGACGAATCGACGCCCATGGTCGATGCCCGTCTGCTTGATGGCTCGCGCGTAAACGCGATCATTCCTCCCTTGGCCTTGGATGGGCCGCTGCTATCCATTCGCCGCTTTTCGCAAGACAAGCTGATGCCCGCCGATCTGGTGGAAAAGAAGGCGCTCACGAAGGGCATGATGGAACTGCTGGAGGGCTGCGTGAAGGCCCACCTGAACATCATCATCATTGGCGGTACGGGTGCCGGCAAGACGACCCTGCTCAATGCTCTCTCGTTTTTCATCTCGCCCAAGGAACGCATCGTCACCATCGAGGACGCCGCCGAACTGCAACTGAAGCAGCCGCACGTGGCACGTCTCGAAACGAGACCGGCGAACCTGGAGGGCAACGGCGCCGTGCGTCAGCGTGAGTTGCTGGTGAACAGTCTGCGTATGCGCCCTGACCGCATTGTCGTGGGCGAAGTCCGTGGCGAAGAAGCGCTCGACATGTTGCAGGCCATGAATACGGGCCACGACGGCAGCTTAACGACGATCCACGCCAATAGCCCGCGTGACGGTGTTTCGCGCCTCGAGGTGATGGTTTCGATTGCAAACTCGAACATGCAGATCAACTCGGTGCGCCAGCAGATTGCCAGCGCCGTGCATGTACTGGTGCAGGCCTCGCGTTTGAGCGATGGCTCGCGCCGTGTGATCAACATTACGGAGGTCACTGGCATGGAAGGCGACATGATCACGCTGCAAGACATTTTCGTCTTCGAGAAGCGCGGGTTGACTCCCGAGGGGAAGGTGATCGGCCGTTTTGCGGCGACCGGTATCCGTCCCAAGTTCTACGAAAAGCTGTTGTCGGCCGGAATCAAGTTGAGCTCGAGCATGTTTGATGAGGTGGTGGAGGTATGAACTTTATCTTCATTGCGGTTGTGGTCTGGCTGCTATCGGTAGGCGTCTGGTTTCTGGTGACCCAGGCATTTAAGAGCTCTGATCTTAAACAGATTCGAAGCCGCCTGAGTGGCAAGGACCGGCAGGATGCCAAGGCCAAGGCCTCCAAAGCCGGTCCGGCGCTGTTCTCCGTCGAGGATCCGACCCAGGGTCGCTTCGCCAAACAACTGCTGCAGCGCTATGACTGGACCAGCAAGCTGGAAGAGATGATCGAGCAGGCCGGCGTCAAGTGGAAGCCGGCGCGGCTGGTGCATACTTCTCTTGGCTTGGGCCTGGTCAGCTTCTTCATTGGGTGGAACTTTTTGGGGCCGTATCGTAATGCGGCGTTGTTGATCGCCGCCGTTGCGGCGGCGTTGCCGTTCCTGCACTTGCGCCGTAAACGCGCGGCTCGCCTCAAGCGCTTCGAGGAACTCTTTCCCGACAGTCTGGAGTTCGTCGCCCGGTCGATGCGCGCCGGCCACGCTTTTTCCGTATCCCTCGAGATGATTCACCGTGAGTTTCAGGAACCGCTCTCGAGCGAATTCCGCCGTACCTTCGAGGAGCATAACCTGGGTTTGCCGCTCGATGTTGCGCTGCAGAAGTTGGGTAAACGGGTCCCCTCGCTGGACGTGCACTTCTTTGTCTCCGCCGTGATGTTGCAGAAGCGCACCGGCGGCAATCTGGCTGAGATTCTCGACAAGCTCGCCGTTGTCATTCGCGAACGCTTCAAGCTGCGCGGCAAGATTCGCGCAATTAGCGCCCACGGCAAAATGACCGGTACGGCACTTACCTGTATTCCGCTCGGCGTCGCCGTGATGATGTTCATCACCAACCCCGACTACATCAAGTTCTTCTTCGTGGATGAGGTCGGCAACTACATGATGGCCGGCGCTGTCGTGCTGCAACTGATTGGTTACGGCGCAATTCGTAAGATCGTGGACATCGAAGTTTAAGAGGCCAAGTTTATGATGTTGCTCATTACCTTCGTCGTTTTTGCGGTGGTGGCGGTTGCCATCTCGCTGGTGGGCATGAAGCTCTGGGTGCAACCCAAGGAAGCGATCGAGCGGGTGACGGGCACCGGCTATCAGCAGGAGGAGACCCCGATCCATCCGAGCCTCGTCTTCCGGGATCTGATGACGCGGTTGAGCGAAGTGATGCCCGCGTCGCCCAAAGATGTAACCGCGATGCAGAAGCGGCTGATCCGCAGCGGCTTCCGGGGACCGAACGCGCTCAAGATGCTGTACGGCGCCAAAGTTGCGTTCGGCGTCCTGATGCCCGTGATTATGGCTGCTGTGGTGGCCAATGCGAACACTGATTCTTCGATGAAGATCATGGCGATTGTCGCCGCCGCGGCCGCGGGATTTTTCGGCCCCAACGAGTACGTTAAGATTCGCGGCCAGAAGCGCCAGAAGGAGATCCAGCGCGGTCTGGCGAACGCGCTGGACCTGATGGTGGTTTGCGTCGAGTCCGGTTTGGGGCTTGACCAGGCGATTGTGCAGGTGGCTAAGGAACTCGAACATGCGCACAAAGAGATTACTGAGGAGTTCGCCACGGTCAACTACGAGTTGAAAGCGGGCAAGCGCCGGATTGAGGCGCTGCGTAACCTAGCCGACCGCACGTCCGTGGAGGATCTTAAGAAGTTGGTGGCGGTGCTTATCCAGGCCGATCGGTTCGGCACGGGAGTGGCCCAGTCTTTGCGTGCTCACGCCGACTACATGCGTGTGCAGGCCCGGCAAATTGCGGAAGAAAAGGCGGCAAAACTGGGCGTCAAACTCATCTTTCCAATCTTCTTCTGCATTCTGCCTTCATTGTTCGTGGTCACCGTGGGTCCGGTCGTGATGAAGATCATTCGCGAACTGATCCCGATGATGAACAACATGTAGTTCCGGCGCGAAACCGCCGATAGACCAGTATCCGTTTAGTGTGGGCGCTTTGACCCGCCTGAATTTTGGCAAGGAGACATTCACATGGTAGATGCATCAATGGTTCGGATTATTTGCGCAGTCCTGGCGATTGCGTTTTTGGGGGTCATCGTCCTCCGCCGCAAGTCGGGCGCCGACGACTAATTGGCAAGCTCCCGGCGCTCACCGCTTCGTCTGAAGGGTGGGCGCACCGGGAGTGCGGCCCCGCCGGGTGTGGATCGGCCGCAGCGAGTGTCTGGTTGGTGTGGAGCGGGTGCAATTCGTGGCGGGTCCGAAAGCCGGTCCGCGAATTGTCTCGAATTCGGGGACTGAAACTTGCGGGCTGGGTGGGAAGCACGTGAGCGAAGAGAACAAGAGAGAACAACGATGATTGCGGAGCGACGTTACATGCTGACGACAAGAGTATTTCTGTTCGCGTGCTGTCTCATGCTCGTGGAGGGCTTGACGGCAGCGCCTTTTGGCAGGGTGGTTCCCATTGGGGGACAGGCTGCGGACCTGGCGCTGGATGAGGCGCGAGGAGTCTTGTACATTGCCAACTTCACCGCGAACCGGATCGAAGTCATGTCCCTGGCGGACGGATCTATTCAGACTTCGATCAATGTGGCGGCGCAGCCCGGCTCGCTGTCGCTTTCGCCGGACGGCCGTTGGCTGCTGATCGCCCACTATGGTGCGACGCCGACGGGCACGGCGCCCCGCAATTCGCTGACCTTGATTGACCTGCCGACTAACAGCCGGCAGAACTTTGTCCTGAGCGCGCCACCGTTGGGTGTTGCTTTTGGTCTGGACGGTCAGGCGCTCGTGGTGACCACCACGGACTTCCTGCTTTTCGACCCGCTACTGGGGACCACGCGGCAGTTGGATTCCGTGCAAGGCGTGGTGGCGAAGACGTTGCCCCAGCCGGCCGGAACTTTCCCTTCGCAGATCACCACCGCTTCGGTGGGTGTCTCGGGAGACGGTTTAACGATCTATGGTCTGACCGACGCGATCCGTTTTCGCTATGACGTGAACACCAAAGGAATCGTGTCGATCGGCTACACATCGACTCCCGCGCAGGCTCCCCGCGTGGTGAGCGTGAACCGTGATGGTTCGAGGGTAGCGATGGGCTGGGCGTTGCACGATCGTCGCGGCACGCTGCTGGCGCAGCATCCGAATGCACTGGGACTCCTGAATGTCGGCGGCCATGTGGTAGATTCCGCGCGCGGCGTCATTTACACGCAGGTGCCCCCATCAAATGTCACCGTCACGACGCCGACCACTCCGACCGCGCCGGCGGCGCCGGTGGCGGGTGGGTCGGGGACTCCCGCTGGCCCCGTAATTGAGCAGGTGCTGCAGGTGGTGGATATCGACAATCTGGCGGTGCGGGAGCGCATCCAACTGGCCGAGAATCTGGCCGGCAAGGGATTGCTGACCGCGGACAACAACACCGCCTACGTCATCTCCGACAGCGGCGTAACGATTCTGCCGGTAGGGCAGCTTGGGCAGGCGCAGAAGCTCGCTGCCTCCGTGCAGGATCTGATGTTCCTCGGAAACTTCTGCGACCGGCGCATTGCCACCCAGGAGTTCACCCTCAGCGATCCCAGCGGCGCTTCGACCGACTTCGCGATCACTTCTTCGATTCCTGGCGTTAGCGTTAGCCCTTCTTCGGGTACAACGCCGGCCGTGATTCGCGTGTCGATCGATCCCAACACATATACCAACACCCGAGGCACGGTTTCCGGCGTCTTGTCGATTCGCTCCACCGCGGCACTGAACGTTCCGCCGTCTGTGCGCTTGCTGATCAATAACCGTGAGCCCGATCAACGCGGGAGCACGGTAAATATCAGCGGCACCCTGGTCGATGTGATTGCCGATCCTTCGCGCGATCGATTCTTTGTCCTGCGGCAGAACACCAACGAAGCCCTGGTTTTTGACGGTAACACCTATCAGCAGATCGCGTCTTTGAAGACAGGGAACACCCCGACGCAGATGGCGATCAGCTTTGACCGCCGCTGGCTGGTGATTGGCGCGGACAACTCCCAGATTGCGCACGTTTACGATCTGGAAACCCTTCAGCCTTCGGCGCCAATTCTGATGCCCCCGGGACACTATCCCCGCTCGATCGCCGCTTCCGGCCGGGCGATGCTGGTGGCTTCGCGGGTGGCGGGACCGATTCATACGATCGATCGCATCGACATGACGGCACGCGCTGCGACCGAACTGCCGACGCTGGGCGTCTGGGAGAACAACATCGACATCAATACCACGCTGGTTGCTTCCGGCAATGGGAGCCGCATCCTGGCGGCGCAATCGACTGGCGGAATGATGCTCTACGACGGCAATGTCGACACCTTCACCATTTCGCGTAAAGACTACACGTCCCTGTCGGGCGCCTTTGCCGCCTCGAGCTTCGATCAGTTCGTGGTGGGCAATCTGATGTTCAACTCTTCGCTGGTGGCCACTCGCCGCTTCGATGCCGGAGCCGGCCTTCCCTCCGGGTTCGCGTTCATCGATCAGTCGGCCATCCGTACGACTGCCGCCGCGGCCGACGCCCCAGGCCAAATCCAACGGGTCAATCTGACTTCGGGTGCGGATCAGCGTGCGACTCGCATGATCGAAGCGCCGGTGCTCTCGAGCTTGGCGCGCCCCTTCACCCGTAGCCTCGCGGTACTGCCGAGCCGCACGAATGTGATCGCGCTGACCGTTTCCGGCTTCACGGTGTTGCCCTGGAACTACGATGCCTCGGTGGCCCCGCCGAAGATCGAGCGCGTCGTAAACTCGGCCGACTGGCAACGCTCCGTGGCGCCTGGTGGATTGGTGTCGATCACCGGCCAGAACATGAGCCCCCTCAATATTGCCACCAAGCAGATTCCGCTGCCTACCGCGCTTGGCGAGAGCTGCCTGACGGTGAACGGCGTGCCGATGCCGCTCATCTTCGTGAGCGACAAGCAGGTTAACGCTCAACTGCCGTTTAACATTGACGGCAATGCCACCATGATCCTTCGCACCCCCGGTGGCGTAAGTGACAACTTCAACCTGCAGATTCTGCCCACGGCTCCGGGAATCTTCCGGCAGCAGGTGGAAGGAATCGGCGAAGTGCCAGTGATTACGGCCTCGCGCAATGGTCAACCCATCACGGGATCGAATCCGGTGAAGCGGGAAGATCACATCACCATCTTCCTCACGGGTATGGGCCGCACCTCACCACAGATCGAAGAGGGTTTGCCGTCGCCGGAATCTCCCCGGGCCAAGGCCCTGGTCGACCCCGTAATGACCCTGGGCGGACATGCTCTGACCGAGTTCACGGCCGAACTCGCCCCGGGCCAAGTGGGGGTATACGTCATCAATGTCTGGATTCCCGGGGCGGTGCCGACGGGCGTCGAAGTGCCCCTCGTGATCACCCAGGGCAGCGTCAGTACGACTGTCCACGTCCGGGTCATCAACTAACAGCCCGGGATGATTTCCGAGCTCGCTGGAAGGAACAATAGATCGTCCATGAAGAGTGTCTTCCAATTGTTTACAGCCGCCGCGCTGGTCACGCTTGTCTCGAGTCAGGCTGCGCTGGCTCAGAGGTGGGAAATCGGCGGCGGCGCCGGCGGTAGCTTTTACACCGCTAACACAATTAGCCGGGACAGCGTCACCGCCAAGGCGAAGTTTGATTCCGGTTGGGGCGCCACCGGCTATGTCGGCCACAACGTTTATCGTCTCGTGGGCGGCGAACTTCGCTACACCTATTTGAAGAACGATGCGAAACTGTCGTCAGGAAGCACGCAGGCCCTCTTTGGTGCCAACGCGCATGCGATCCACTATGACGTCCTGATTCACGCCACCCCGGAGGGATCCGCCATCCGGCCCTTCGTCGCCGTCGGCGGCGGTATCAAGGTTTACCAAGGCACAGGCCGAGAAGTTGTCGCCCAGCCACTCGGCAACGTGGCGTTTCTTACAAAGACAAGCGAGTATAAGCCGCTCGTTACCTTTGGGGCGGGCGTGAAGTTTAACGTCAGCAAACGGCTTGGTTTCCGGGCCGAAGTGAAGGACTACTTCAGTCAGTTCCCCAGGGAAGTCATTGCCCCGGCCGGAGGCTCCAAGCTGAGCGGCGACTGGATTCACAACTTCGTCGCCATGGTGAGCATCTCCCTGCTCTTGTAAATTTCCCGTCAATGATTGACGCGGCAAGGATATACTACCGAGTACTGTGCTTCATCGGGTCATGTTCGTATGGGTGCTCGGGGTCCTGGCTAGCGCGCCTGCAGCCTGGGGTCAGTTACCGAAAGGGGTAACGGCGGATGCCAAGGGGTTTGTCGGCAGCAATGCCTGCCGCACCTGTCATCCAGACGTAAACCGGGACTTCTTCCGCAACGCGCATTACAAGGGACAAGCATCGAGTTGCGAAGGCTGTCACGGGCCTGGCAAGGCCCACATTGAGGGCAGCGGTGACAAGGCGAAAATCTTCGCTTTCTCCCAGAAGACTCCCAGACAGGCAATGGACCGCTGCCTTGACTGTCACTCGAAGTCGATTCCCCGGGCTAACATCCGAAGGTCGGAGCACACACAAGCCGACGTGGTTTGTTCCAGTTGCCATAGCATCCACAAGTCCACGACCCCGAAGTTCCTGCTCGCCAAAAAGCAAATCGACCTTTGCGGCAATTGTCACGGCCAAGTACGAGCTCAGTTTTCGATGCCGTTCAAGCATCGAGTGAATGAGGGCGTGATGCAGTGTTCGGACTGCCACAATCCTCACGGCACTGACGCGCCAACCTGGCGAATGGGACAGCGGCCACGCCTCGTCGCGCAGCATCTGGGTAACGAAGAAGCTTGCCTGAAATGCCACGTCGACAAGCGCGGCCCTTTTGTCTTCGAACACGCCGGCGTGCGCATTGACGGATGCGAGACCTGTCATAGCCCTCATGGCTCGATGAATGCTCGTCTGCTGAAACGACCGGTTACCTTTACCTTGTGCCTCGAATGCCACAACGGCGCGGGCAATTTCGGGCGTCAAGGCGACGGGATCGTCCCGCAATCGCCGTCGCACAACATGGCCGATCCACGGTACCAGAACTGCACTACCTGCCATGTGAAGATCCACGGGTCCAATGGCGACCGCCTGTTCCGGAGATAAGCCATGAAGAGACTGTTACTGAGCACGCTCTGGACGGTGGTGGCCTCCGCGCAAAGCACGGTTGCCCCGACTTACGAACCCGTCGGACCTCCGCGCGGCGAAAACTTCGAAGGCTACAACATACTGCAGAATTTCGAAACGGGCTTTCGGTTCTTCGATGTTGACGGCAACCTGGGGAAGTACCGGTCCGACGTCAACTACCGGCGTGGTTTGCGGCTGCTTTCCAGCGGCCTGACGATCAACTCGCGCGAGGGCAAGGGCCGGCTTTTTGACGAAATCCTGCTGAATACGCAGGGGCTGGGCAACGATCCTTATCAGGCGGCGGTTCTTCGCGTTCAGAAAAACAGGGTTTACCGCTACGACCTTATATGGCGGTCCAACGATTATTTCAACCCGGCGCTCACCATCTCCGGCGGCCAGCAGTTCATGAATACCCGCCGCCAATGGCAGGACCAGACACTCACGCTGCTACCCCAGTCCAACGTGCAGTTCTTCGTGGGTTACGGCCGCAACAGCCAGTCCGGCCCCGGCCTTTCGACGATTCAGCTATTCGGTTCGCGAGGCAACGACTTTCAGTACTTCTCTGACGTGCGCCGTCAGCAAAACGAGTTTCGGGTGGGCGGAGAAGTGAAGGTGAGTGCGCTCAAGTTCATGTGGCAGCGCGGCTGGGAGTGGTTCAAGGACGATCCGCGCGAGTACCTGGGAGCGCCTTCGGACGGGAACGATCCCACGAACGTGAATAAGCTCACCAGCTTCAACCGGGCGCAGCCCTGGCGTGGCGAGAACCCGAGTTGGCGGGCCCACCTGTTTACCGAGGGTAAGCGCTGGTGGGCACTGAATGGCCGCTTCAGCTTCGTCGAGGGCCAACGTAACTTTATCCTTGATGAGAGCGCGATTGGTACGGCGCGTTTCGGCGCGCTGCAGAACCGGCAGCTTCTCCTATTCGGTACGGGCCGCCGCCCAGTGCTGGCTGCCAACTTGACCGGCAGCCTCTTCCCGACTGACCGCCTGAGCATCTCTCACCATCTGGCCTTCCATCAAACGAAGATGGAAGGGGACGCATCCTACCGAGAGTTCAACAACTCGACCCTCGCCTTCAGCAACTTCAATTTCAACTTCCTCGGCGTACGCGCCTTCACCAGCACCACGGACGTCAACTATCGTGTGACGAAGCGGTTGGGGCTCTTCGGGGGGTACCAGTTTACTGAGCGGCGAATTCGCTCAATCGAACAGGTCAGCGACGAGTTTGTGACCGATCAGGTCGCGGCCGAACAGACGAACCGGTTGCATACGGGGCTGGCTGGAGTGCGGTTGCAACCGATCAAGCCACTCCAGATCAATCTCGATGGCGAGATCGGCCGGGCGGACCGCCCGATTTACGGCCTGAGTGAACGTAATTTCCACTCGCTCGGTGCGAGGGTTCAGTTCAAACACAAGTCACTATTGCTGAGCGCCCAGGCGCGCAACCGCTACAACTTCAATTCCGTTTCGCTTTGGAGCCATAGCTCGAAGGGCCGTCACTATGCGGCAAACGCTACCTGGACTCCCACCGAGCGCTTTTCTCTCGATGCCGGCTATTCCAAGATGCACCTCGATACGCTCACCGGCCTAGCGTACTTTGCCAACGGCGCTGAAATTGCCGGTGACCGCTCCTGGTATGTTAGTAACATTCATGCCGTACATGTGCTGGGCCGCGTAATGCTGCTCAAGAATGTCGACTTTAGCGCGGGCTATACGCGCAACCAGGACCTGGGCGATGGCCGTTCGATCGCGATACCGGCATCAGCGCCCGTGGGCAGCATCGCCGGTTTCCTGCAGGCGCAAACCTTTCCGCTGCACTTTGCTTCGCCGCAAGCGCGTGTCTCCTGGCGGTTTCACCCGAAGGTTCGAGCGAACCTCGGCTATCAGCACTACACCTACGAAGAGCGCTTTCTCGCCCTTCAGAATTACCGCGCGCACACTGGCTTCGTCAGTCTGCTGTGGGCGTTTTAAAGGATCACGCAACATGTTTCTCGTCGCCACAATCGGGCTATTGGCGATGGCGTTTTGGTTGATCGTTTTTCGCTTTACCGGAAAGGCCGATTCGAACTGGCCGCTGATTTTTTGGGGCCTTGCCGCGGCTCATGTGCAGACCTTCGAGGTGCTGAATCCTTACCTGGTTTGGCTTGGGGTCAGCGCTGCCCTGTTCCTGCGCTTCGAGTTTCTCGGCCGGACTTTCGTGCGACTCTTCATCATCCTGGAGCTACCCGCGCTGTGCTACGTTGGCTGGCGCTGCATCAATATCATCATGGCTGGTTAGTGGTGGCGATGCTGCCAACAGAACTTGCCGCCTTGCTCCGCAGGCCGCGAACAGCGCTTTCCCCCGCGCGTGACCGACAGGCAACGTACGGAACTTTTCCTGACGCCGCCCTCGCCTGAAGCCGCCGGCTCCTCTCGCCAAGCCGTGGGCGGTGGAACTGTCACGGGGCCGGGCTCCGCACTGCGCGCTTCATCCAACAACTGCAACTCAAGTTCCAACGCCGCGAGTTTGGCGCGGATCTCCGCCATCTGCCGTAGAATGACCGCCCGCCGCTCCACGTAGTCTTTCTTGCCATTGGCTGGCGGCGAAGTTTGCCCGTTGGCCAGAAGGATCAGAAACAGGATTGCAAACACTCTCACATACATAAGTGGGATTCGCACGGGAAAGTTCTCCTTTATTTTGCGTAGATGAATTCAGCACGATTCCCCTGAGAAGGGTGGCGTATACTCGGGGCGAATGATCAACGCCTCTCGCACGTTTCCTCTCATCCTGCTGACGTTGGGCATTCTCGCTCAGCCCCCAGGGCGGCCCGTATCGGGCCGGGACGCCATCACGGGTCCGTTTCTGGGGATCACAGCGCGGGGAGAGGTGGAGCCCGGGCTTTTCACGATCCGATCCACCGGCGTCTCCACGGAGCCCGTTCGTCGTGCAGCCGAGGCCTTTCTGGCGGGCTTGTCTGAGGCGCAGCGCACCAGGACGATGTTTCCGGTCGACGACATGGAGTGGCGCCTCTGGGACAATCGCCACTTTGCGGCGCGCCAGGGCGTAGGCTTCACCGAGATGGATGAGGCCCAACGCAAGCTGGCGTTCGGCTTGCTTGGCGCTTCTCTCAGTGCGAAGGGCTTGAAGGTGACCCAGGACATCATGAAGCTGAATGGAACCCTGGCTGAACTCACGCAAAATCCTCGCGAGTACGGCGAGTGGCTCTATTGGATCACCTTGATGGGCAAGCCATCCGCGAAGGAGCCCTGGGGGTGGCAGTTGGATGGGCACCACGTCGTCATTAACTACTTTGTGCTGGGCGATCAGGTGGTGATGACGCCGGTTTTCATGGGCTCCGAGCCCATTCGCGCGGAGAGCGGCAAGTTCCAGGGCACCGAAGTTCTACAGCCTGAGGAGAAGAAGGGTCTGGCCATGATCCAGGCGCTGAACGAAGAGCAGCGGGCACTTGCGCAGATCAAAGGTGATAAGGGGCCAACGAACAATCTTTCTGAGGCCTACAAGGACAATCTCGTGCTCGACTACGCCGGTTTACCGGCGGCCAAGATGAGCGGCGCGCAAAAGAAGATTCTTCGCGACCTGATCGCCGAGTACGTGGGCAATATGGCCGAGCCGCATCGCCGCGTGCGAATGGCCGAGATCGACCGGCATCTGAACCGAACATATTTTGCCTGGATCGGGACTGCGCCTTCGCCCAGCGTCTATTACTATCGAATCCATAGCCCTGTGGTGCTGATCGAGTTCGATCATCAGCAGCCGATCGCCTTATCCCGATCACGGGTTCCCACCCGCAATCACATTCACACCGTGGTGCGCACGCCGAATGGCAACGACTATGGGAAGGATTTGCTTCGTCAGCACTACGCCCGGAACGCTCATCCGCGTTGAGCGCACCAAGCGAAAACGGCTTCCATCCTGGAGGACGGAAGCCGTTTGGTCGCGGACCGCACTACATCGCGCTGTTGACGTTGCAACCGCCGGACGTGGAGTTCTGGCCGGGCACCTCAGTCACCTTGGGTTCGCCGACGGTCAGCACTCCGTAAGGGGTGACGTTCCTGGCGCCGAGGCCTGGATCGCCGTGCGGTGACGATGTGCCCCAGACGATGTTGAAGCCGGTCATGGTGTTGGTGCCCCACACCACATTTGAGCCCCAGACAATGTTGGTGCCCCAAACGATGTTGGAGCCCCAGACAATGTTCGAACCCCAGACGATGTTCGAGCCCCACACGATGTTCGTGCCGGATACGGTATCGAAGCGCAGGACGACCTGACCGGTAGCGGGGTCGATGACGACGTAGGGCGACAGAGCGCTGCCCGCAGGCTTATCGTTGCTGAGCATGGCCGCGTTGAGGTCCAGGTAGCCGGCGCCGACGGTGAAGATGTCGGGCTGGTTGGTGTACGTTTGGCAGGTGGTGGAGTCCAGCCAACTGGAGGGCTGGCGGAAGAACTTTGAGGCGCTTCGCATCAGCCGGCTCTTTACCTGATCGGGCGTCAGCGTCGCATCTCGGCTAATCAGCATCGCTGCCGCGGCCGAGACCATCGGTGCGGCCATGCTGGTGCCGCTAAGCACGAAGTAGTCTTCAGACAGACCGCTTCGCACTCCGGACTGATAGGAGGAGCGCTGAACGCGTGTGGTGGGGTAGGTGGCGGCCAGAAGGTTGGCCGGAGCCATGGCGGAAACAATCAGATTTCCGGGCGCTACGAGGTCCGGCTTCACGATGCGGTCAATGAGCGTAGGCCCTTTGGAGCTATAGGTGGCGATCTCGTCGTCGAAGCGGCTCGGCGTGTCCTGCGTCTTCATGGCTCCGACGGTGATGACGTAGGGGCTATTGGCCGGCGAACTGATGGTGCCGTAGCCGTTGGTTCCGAAGTCGTTGTTGCGGCCGTTGTTGCCGGCCGCCACGACGACGACGATCCCGGCTTTCCAGGCGGCTTCCACCGCCCGGCACAAGGGATCCTTCTTGTAACTTTCGAAAATGGGACGGCCGAGTGAGAGGTTGATGATCCGAATCTTGTATCTGGTCTTCAGTTGGATGGCGGCATTGATTGCGGCGATGACGCCGCTGTCGGAGCCGGCCCCCTGGTTATCGAGCGCCTTCAGGTTGATCAGGTTGACACGAGGCGCGACGCCCGCAATTGTAGTCGTGTAGGCGGAACCGGTGGAAAGCGCGCCGCTACCGGCGATGATTCCGGCGACATGCGTTCCGTGACCAAAGCCATCCGCCGCCGTGCCGCCGACGAAAGAGGCGGAGTAGACCAGGCGGACGCCGCCTTCGCGGAGATCGGCATGATTGTTGACACCGCTATCGATGACGGCCACGCCGATGCCCGAGCCCGTGTAGCCACTGGTGACAAACTGCTGTGAGTTGACGGCCCGGCGGCCAAACTCGATGGTCCCCTGCACGGGACGGTCCGGCGAAATGTACTCGACGGTGGGATCCTCGGCGAGTGCGTTGAGATCCTCGGCCGTGGCTTCCACGGTCGCCATACCCAATTCGCGGTGGGCCTGACCGCTTCCTTTGCCCAGCGTCCGGACTTTGTTTTCCAGATCCTCTCCGCCGGACTCGCGATACTGCACGATAACGCGGGCGGTTTTTCCCTCGCGCGGGGAGACTACGTGTGGTGATAGCTTCTGAGCGCTGACCGAGACCGCGCAGAGAAACATAACAAGCATTGCCTTCATGCACCTGATCAATGCATCTGGGATGCCAAATGAAAGCCGTTTAGAATCAATGGTCTTAGTGGGTCATGGGGACAAAAGGTCCGCATTCGCCATGCGCAACGGGACGATTTGTCAGGTCGCCGCTATCTCGCGGCAATCGCGGCCGGCCTCCAATTGCTGCCCCATGTGGATGGCTTGGACCCCATGCGGAACGTCAGTGTGGCGCCCGCCTGAATCTGGTCCCAGGTGATCACCGGATCAACGAGCGGCTTTCCGTTCAGCGTGGCCGACTGAATGTAGAGGTTGCGGGCGGAAACCTGTTCGGCTTCCACGCGGAACGTTTTGCCGTTTGCGAGGCGCAGGCTCATCCGGCGGTAGAGCGGGCTGCCGATCAGATACTCGCCGCTGGCCGGGTTCACAGGGTAGAAGCCCATCGCCGTAAAGAGCAGCCACGCTGACATCTGGCCGCAGTCGTCGTCCCCGTCGAGGCCGCCGGCGTCATAGCCGTACTCAGCGGCGGCAATCTGCCTGACCTTCGCCTGCGTCTTCCAGGGCTGGCCGGCGAAGTTGTACAAATACCCGTAGTGGTGGCTCGGTTCGTTGCTGTGGACGTGGTGGCCCCCGCTGAAGAACTGGTCGAGTTTCCGGGCGTAGGCTTCACGGCCTCCCATCAACTCGATCAGGCCGGCCTGGTCATGCATAGGGGACCAGGTGTAGGCCCAGGCGTCTCCCTCGGTCCAGCCGGCAACCGAACGATTCTCGTTGGTGTCCTGTGGGCCGCCGATGGGAGCCCAGCGGCCATCGGCGGTCTTACCGTTCATCAGGCCCAGCGCGGGGTTGAAGAGATTTCGGTCGTTCAGTGACCGGCGCAGGAAGAAACGGTAATCCTCCTCGCGGCCAAGCGCCTTGGCGATCTGGGCGACGCACCAGTCGTCGTAGCTGTCCTCGAGCGTTCGAGAAGCGGCTTCGTCAATCTTGTCGGTCGGAATGTAGCCGAGTTGCTTGTAATAGGTGAGCCCGGAACGCGCCTCGTAGGGCGTACTTTCCTCGCGATCAAGCCAGCGCCGGGTGGTATCGCCATCGGGCGGGACCATGGCGTCCTTGTAGACCGCCTGCCAAGCCAATTGCCGATCGAACCCGCGGAAACCTTTGCGGAAGGCCTCGGCGATCAGCGAGTCCGCGTGGGTGCCGATCATGATGTTTGTGTAGGAGGGATTCGGCCATTTGGGCAGCCAGCCGCCTTCCTGGAAATTCTGCAGGAGAGCCGTGATCATCCCGTCGATCCGCTCCGGCGCAAAGAGCGTTAGCAGGCTGTTCTCGGCGCGGAAGGTGTCCCAAAGCGAGAAGGCGGTATAGCTTTGTCCCGCGTGGATCTGATCGTCGAAGGCACTGTAGTAGCGGCCGTACTCGGAGAAGATTCGCGGATGCAGCAGTGCGTGATAGAGGGCCGTGTAGAGCCGTGTTCGTTCACGATCGCTGGAACCGTCCACTTCGAGAAGGTTCAACTTATCTCACCAAGCCGCCTGCACTTTTGCGCGCACACCATCGAAATTCCAGTCCGGGATTTCGTGGCGTAGATTCGCGCGGGCCTGATCGATGCTGAGGAAGGAGGTGCCCACCCGCACCTCGACGAGTTCCCCTGGCCGGAATTCGGCGAAGGCCCCGCGACTGACGGCCGCGTTGCGGTCCTCCAGTCCGTACGTGGCGGCGCGCTGGGGAGCCTGCCGGAACTGAACCGCGAAGTAGCCCTTGAAGTTCGGTAGTTTGTGCGGGCCGAGGTGGGCATCCATGCGATGCGGATTGTGCCCGGTGATCTCGCCGGTCTTCGCGTCGACGGCGGCGAAGCCCGGCACACCGGGACGGGAGATTTCGACGAGGACGCGCGCGCTGTCAGTGCTGGGAAACCGGAAGCGCAATAGCGCACAGCGCTCGGTGGCGGTCATCTCAGCGCGAATGCGGGCGCCGTCGGCCGTGCGGAGCGTGACGGAGTAGAAGTCCGGATGAGCGCTTTCGTCCCGGTGCGAAAAGGCGAGTGCTCTAGCCTTAGGAGTGGTGCGGAGTTCACCGGTTTGGGGCATCAGCGTGATGTAGCCGTAGTCCCCCATCCAGATCGCCGGCTGGTGCGTGCCGATGAAGCCGGAGATCGTCCGGTCGTCGTATTCGTAGGAGGTGACGCTGATCTTGTTCTGCCGCGTCTGGGGTGTCCAGTTGGTCATCGCGAACGGGGGCGACACAAACGGCATGGTCCCGCCGTAGCCAATTTTGCTTTTCCGCGTGCCGATCAGCGGATTCACCGCGTCCAGCGGATCGCGATCCGCGGCAAGGAGAAAAGGAGCGAGGAGGAGGCAGGGAAGGAGTACAGGCATGAAGCGTGCAGTCATTCTATCGAGTAAAAAGAAAACGGCGGCGTAGGAGACGCCGCCGTTGAGTGTGTGGATTTGGACGCGCTTAACGCCGGTCGAAGCGGTCCAGGTTCATCACCTTCGTCCAGGTCTTGACGAAATCCTGAACGAACTTGTCTTTGCCGTCCGCCGAAGCATAGACCTCGGCTACGGCGCGCAACTCGGAGTTCGACCCGAAGAGCAGGTCAACCGGGGTCGCGGTCCACTTCACCGCACTGGTCTTGCGATCGCGTCCTTCGTAGATGCCCTCAGAGCCGGACTTGCTCCACTTCGAGGACATGTCGAGCAGGTTGACGAAGAAGTCATTCGTCAAGGTGCCGGGACGATCAGTAAAGACGCCGTGGGCGGCTTGGCCGGCGTTCGCATTCAGCGCCCGCAGACCACCCACGAGCACCGTCATCTCCGGAATGGTCAACGTCAGGAGCCTCGCGCGATCCACCAGCGCATCCGCCGGGGATACGGTCTGTCCGGAGGCGTAGAAGTTGCGGAAGCCGTCGGCCGCCGGTTCCAGGGCGGCAAAGGAAGCCGCGTCCGTCTGCGCTTGCGTCGCATCCGCGCGTCCCGGGGTGAACGGAACCTGAACGGTGTGCCCGGCACTCTTCGCGGCCTGCTCAATGGCGGCATTACCGCCCAGAACGATCAGGTCAGCCAGCGAAACCTTCTTGCCGCCTGACTTCGAACCATTGAACTCAAGTTGGATGCTCTCCAACTTAGGCAGCACCTTCGCCAATTCGGCAGGGTTGTTCGCCGCCCAATCCTTCTGCGGAGCCAAGCGTAAACGAGCCCCGTTCGCGCCGCCCCGCATGTCGGTGCCGCGGAAGGAAGCTGCGGAGGACCAGGCCGTCCGGACCAATTCGGGAACCGTCAAACCTGAGGCGAGGATCTTGGCCTTCAAAGCGGCGATGTCCTTCACGTCCACCAACTTGTGCTCGACGCGGGGAAGCGGATCCTGCCAGATCATGTCTTCGTTCGGAACTTCCGATCCGATGTAGCGGGCGCGCGGACCCATGTCGCGATGGGTCAGCTTGAACCAGGCCTTGGCGAAGGCGAGTTGGAACTCTTCCGGATGCTCGCGGAAGCGCATCCCGATCTTGCGGTAGCTGGGATCCATCTTGAGTGCCAGGTCGGTGGTGAACATGATTGGCGCGTGGCGCTTGGACGGATCGTGCGCATCCGGAACCAGCGTTGAGCCTTGGCTCCTCGCCGGAATCCACTGTGTGGCTCCAGCGGGGCTCTTGGTCTGCACCCAATCGTAGGTGAACAGATTCTCGAGGTACTGCGAGCTCCACTTGTTCGGCGTCCCTGTCCAAGCGCCTTCGAGGCCACTGGTCACCGTGTCACCGGCGTTGCCCTTGCCGCAGTTGTTCTCCCAACCCAGGCCCTGCTTTTCCACGCCGCCAGCCGCAGGTTCGACGCCGACGCACTTATTCGGAGCATGGGCGCCATGGGCCTTACCAAAGGTATGTCCGCCGGCGATCAGTGCCAGGGTTTCCTCATCGTTCATCGCCATGCGGCCGAACGTATCGCGGATGTCCTTAGCGGCGGCCAGCGGATCGGGATTGCCGTTGGGGCCTTCAGGATTGACGTAAATCAGCCCCATTTGCACGGCCGCGAGCGGCTTTTGCAACTTCCGGTCGCCGCTGTAGCGCTGATCGTCAAGCCACTTTTTCTCCGGTCCCCAGTAGACGAGCTCCGGTTCCCAGTCGTCAGCGCGGCCGCCGGCAAAGCCGTAGGTCTTAAAGCCCATCGACTCCATGGCGACATTGCCGGCCAGAACCATCAGATCGCCCCAGGAGAGCTTCTGGCCGTATTTCTGCTTGACAGGCCACAACAGGCGCCGGGCCTTGTCGAGGTTGGCGTTGTCCGGCCAGCTGTTTAATGGGTCGAAGCGCTGCTGGCCGCCATCGGCGCCGCCGCGCCCGTCGAGGGTCCGGTACGTGCCGGCGCTATGCCAAGCCATGCGGATGAAGAACGGACCGTAGGTTCCGTAGTCGGCCGGCCACCAATCCTGCGACGTCGTCAGGACCTTTCCGATATCCTGCTTCACGACTTTGAGGTCGAGTGTGGCAAAAGCCTTGGCGTAATTAAAGTCTTTCCCCAACGGGTTGGACTCCGCCGAGTTCTGCCGCAGCGGCGAAAGGTCGAGTTTCTCGGGCCACCAGAACTGGTTGGCTTTGGGCTGCTGCGCGCTGGCAACACTCGTGAACACGAGCGGCAGGGCCGCGAATGCGCAAGTTGTGAGTAGCGACTTCAGGTTAGTCATAGCGTTCTCCTTGGAACTAAAATTGAGCACATTTCCAGTCTACTGAGGCAGCCCGCAAGGTTGCTCCTATAGTGGCCATAGGCGATTTCCTATTGGCGTAACCTGTTGTTAAGGTTGGGTTTTTCGCATCAGGCTGACCACTTCTTTGCCGCCGAACGCGGTCTTCCCGACAATCACTCCGAGGAACTCGTAGCCGGCGTCGCCGGACTGTTTCAGTTCCTTCTCCATTGTGGAAGTCTTCGAAGTCGCCAGTAGCAGGTACTCGATGCGCTTCGCCTCTGCCCGTTGTTCGAGGATGATGACGACTTCCTTACCGCCGAACGTCGATTCAAAGACCGTCTGTCCGCAGTACTCGAAGCCTTCGTCGCCTGCCTGTTGCAGTTCTTTCTGCAGCGTGCTGGTCTTGGAGGTGGCCAACAGCAGGTACTTCTTTTTGGCAGAAGGCCGGTCGACAGGCTTCTTCATCACGACGATCACTTCGCTCCCGCCGTTGGCGGACTCGCCGCCCATCACTCCCCCGAAGGCGAAGCCCGCCTCGGCGGCCTGATTCATCTCTCGTTCCATCGTGGAGGTCTTGGACGTCGCCAATAGACGGTAGTCAAACTTCTCAGCGGCAAGCGGGCCGGCAAGAATCAGGAAAGACGCCAGCAGGGTTCCGGGCAATCGTAGTTGCATCCTCTTTTTGTAGCGCGAATCCAGTTACACTGCTGCAGAGAAGGCGGTGCGGACGGTGCGAGTTTCGAGAGTGCTATTGACCGGTGTGATGCTGGCCTCGCTGAGCTTGGCGCAGAAGCGCATCTTCATCATCACGGACGCCGAGGGCGTGGCCGGGGTCTGTCACCAGGATCAGACTGAGCCGAAAGGCACCGACATGGTGGAGTTGCTCACGGGAGAGATCAACGCAGCCGTGGACGGCTTTTTCGACGGTGGCGCGGATGAAGTGATCGTGCTCGATGGCCACGGTGGGGCGCATAATCTGTCGGCAACCACGATCCACAAGCGAGCAAGACTGATCATGGGCGCCACGCCGATCAACCTGACCTTTAACCGCAAGTACACCGCCATCGCCTTTGTCGGCCAGCACGCTATGGCCAATGTGCCGAAGGCGATTATGGGGCACAGCTTCAGTTCCCTGGGGATTCAAAACATGAAGCTGAACGGCAAGCCGGTGGGCGAAATCGACATGCACACGGCGATGTCGGGGGAGAATGGGTCTCCGGTAATCTTTCTTTCGGGCGACCAGGCGGCGGCCGACGAACTGCGGGCGATCGTGCCGAACGCCGCGACAGCCGTGGTGAAACAGGCGATCCTGCGAAACAGCTGCGACACGATGTCGGCGGCGGCGGCGAGAGATCTCATCCGTGCCCAGGCGAAGGCATCCATGGCTTTGATCGGTCAGGTGAAGCCATACACCGTGGCGGGTCCGGTGACGCTGGAGGTGGAGTTTACGACGCGCAACTCGCTTACCCCCGACGCCGCCTTGATTCCGAACGCCACCGTCGTCGACGACCGCACGATTCGCTTTCGCGGCGCCACGGTGAGTGACGCATGGCGCCTTTACCGGGCGTCGCGACGCTAGAGCACCTACTTCTGCTTGGCGATGATCAGGTCTTTCACCTTGGAGTACACGCCCTCGGGAATGATCTTTTTGCTGACCAACTCGTCCTTCCCTTTGTACGGACGCCCCTTGGCGATCTTGTCCGCGTAGGCTTTGCCGATGCCGGGCAGGGCTTCGAGCTGAGCTGCCGTGGCGGAATTGATGTCGAGCAGCGCCGCTGCTTTGGCGGCGGTCTTCGGGGCGGCCTGGGCCCAGCTATCCGATACTCCGGCGAAGAGGGCCACCGCAAGCGCGAAGGCGGGAATCAAACGGGTGAATTTCATGGAATGCTCCTTCAGTACGAAACCCACAGTGTAACCTTCCCAAGGGGGCGACTTAGTGCGTCATCGAATAAACCAGGCCGTTGATGCCAATGCGATAGGCGAGTGAGGCGAAGTTTTCGGGATAGCGCGGGTCATCGGCCCATTCCCAGGCATCGCCCAAGTCCATGTTGTGGCAGATGAGGACTTGGACGCGGTTCTGGTCGTCGAGTACAGCGCGCCACTTCGCCTCGTAACCATCGCGTTCGTAGGTTTCGCCAGAGTAGATGTAACGCCGGCCGGGGACCTGAAAGCGCTGGTCAAGATCGTAGATCACGTGGAAGAGTTGGTTGGGACTCTCCAGGTCAATAATCGTGCGGTTCGGGAAGATCTTGCGGAGGCTGTCCAGAAAGACGGCCCATTCGTAGGTGCCATGGAAGTCATCGACCATCAGGAAGCCGCCTTTATCGAGATAGGCGCGGAGGCGTTTGGCGTGTGAGTCGCTCAAACTCCAATGGCCCACTTCCACGGCATAGAGCCAAGGCCAATTGAACATCCCGTCATCTTCCACGTCGACAATCTCTTCGACTGATCGGGCATGCACGCGAGTCAGGCGGCGTACGCCTTGAACAAACACCCGCTCCGCCTTGTTGGCATCGGTGCCCCAGGAACTGCGGCGCCGCCCTCCTTCCGACCGGTACCGCAGACGGGCGAAACTGAACTCGCCGGGCTCGTCTTTGTCCGGCGGGTCAACGGCCGGGTTCTGCATCTCCCACTCGTAGTTCCCGGACCGCCGTTGCTGGAACGCCAGCCCCGCCACCGCCGAAACCACGGCAAGAACCACGGCGACCGCTTTGCGGGAAGCTCGCATGGCTGCTACGGTACCACTTTCGATCCTTGAGGGCTTCAATCCTCGGGCTTGGCCCTCAAGGGGGGCCTGAACTACGTCGCGCACCTGTTGCCATGTGCCCAATGCTGATCCTCCACTAGCTCCTGGCTTTGTCACTCTGCTCCCTTTCGGTTCTGCCGCTGAGCCGCTGGTGCACTTCCATTGATCCGTTCGACGAGTTGTTCGTTTCGGGAGGGGAGCGCGGCCATCCCCTCTTGGGGTAAACTCGCGGCGAGCGAAGGAGGACGCCCGCCCTGATCCGTCAACGACACCGTTACACCATTAGCCTTTTCCTGATGACCCAGGCTCTCGCCGCGGAGGATACAGAATGGCGAGCCTACGGTCGCGATCCGGGGGGCAATCGCTACTCACCGCTGAAGCAGATTGATCGCGGGAACGTCGCACAGCTGAAGCGGGCCTGGACCTTCTCGATCGGAGAACCCAGCCGTCCGCACGAGGGCGGCGGTATCGAGGCCGCCTTCGAATGCACTCCGATCGTCGTCGACGGCACGATGTACCTTTCGACGCCCTCGCACCGCGTCATTGCGCTCGATCCGGAGACGGGACGGATGCTTTGGAGCTTCGACCCCCAGGCCGGTCAAAGCGGTAAGCGAAGGTATCTGCAGCATCGCGGCGTCTCCTATTGGCAGTCCCGCGACGGGAAGACCAAGCGGATTCTGTGGGGAACTTACGACGGGCGTCTGATGTCACTCGATGCGCGAACGGGCAAGCCGGCGATGGAATTTGGCCGCGGGGGCGCAGTGGATTTGCGCGCGGGCGTGACGGATCGATGGCCCGAAGCGACTTATGGCGTCACGTCGCCTCCGGCGATCTACCGCGACCTGGTAATCACCGGGTCGCGACTGCTGGGCGGGCGGGATGGCCGCGGGCCCAGCGGGCAGGTGCGCGCGTTCGATGTCCGCAGCGGCCGCTTGGTATGGACCTTCCACACCATTCCCAGGCCGGGTGAGGCGGGGCACGAGACCTGGAACGAGGACTGGTGGAAGGACCGCAGCGGGGCGAACGCATGGTCCTTATTGAGCGTGGACGAGGAGCGCGGACTGGTGTTCGTGCCAACGGCCCAGGCCTTAGGGGCGCAGCAGGCACAGGGCGAACAGTTGTTTGCCAATTCGGTGGTCGCGCTCGATGCATCCACAGGAAAGCGGCGCTGGCACTTCCAGATGGTCCACCACGACCTGTGGGACTACGACGTGCCGGCGCAGCCGAATCTGGTGACGGTGAACCGGGACGGTCGGCGAACGGCCGCCGTGGCCCAGGTGACGAAGATGGGGCTGCTGTTTGTGCTGGATCGGGAGACGGGTAAGCCCGTCTGGCCCATAGAGGAGAGGGCCATGCCGAGGCCAACGCTGCCGGGCGTCGTGGCTTGGCCAACGCAGCCGTTCCCATCGATCGCGCCGTTGTCGCGGATCTCGATCACGCGCAGGGACCTGAGCGATGTGACGCCGGAGTCGCAGGCAGAGTGCACGGCCCTCTTCGACTCGTTGAAGTATGAGGGTATCTATACCCCGCCGTCGAAAGACACGCTCGTCTTTCCGGGGACGCTGGGCGGCGCGAATTGGTCCGGATCGTCATTCGATGCGTCGACAGGCCGCCTGTATGTGAACGTGCAGAACCTCGGCAGTGTCTGGGGCCGCGGAAGATTCTGGGACCGCAATCGCTGGCCTTGCCAGAAACCGCCCTGGGGATCGCTCGTGGCCGTGGACCTGAACGGGGGACGCATCGCGTGGTCGGTGCCGTTGGGCGTGGTGGATGAACTTGCCGCCAAGGGTGTGCCCCAAACGGGGGCGCTAAACATTGGAGGGTCCATGGTGACGGCCGGCGGACTGGTCTTCATCGCGGCGACCAACGACCGCCGTTTCCGCGCCTTCGATGCCTCGACGGGCCGAGAGCTTTGGACCGAACGACTGGAGGCGAATGGGCACGCTGCGCCAATGACCTACCGGGGCCGCCGGACAGGTAAACAGTTTGTGGTGATTGCCGCGGGCGGCGGTGGAGCATACACGGATCAGACCGCTGACCTGGTGGTGGCCTACGCCTTGCCCGACTAGCGGGCTCAGGCAGGTGATAGCTTCCTTCCCGATACCGTGCCGGGCTACCATCCATGGTAAGCATCTGCCTGGCGCGGAGGTCGTCGACTGGCCATGGTCGAACGCCCGAGTGCATTGCACCGGCGTCAATGCCGTTGAGTTAGCTGGTTTTGACAGTGCGCTCACAAAACCGACCTAGGCGAGTAGCAAGATTCAAGGGCAACCGGAACGATGACCATTGAGGGGCTAAAGACTTCCCGTCCTCACGGCATCAATGCACTTGTCGAGAGCAGCGGGCGTTGATCCTCACCAGGTGTTAAGGGATTCTGCGCCCTCGCAAGAATGGCAAGAAATGTGGGGCCAGAGAGAGCGCCGGGATACTTCGGACGAACCACGGCGACCCCGTTGCGGGAAGCTCGCATCGCTGTTACGGGCTCACTTTGAACGCTCGCGCGTCGCTGACGTCCCACCTGCTACCATGTGCCCTATGCTGAACCTGCCTCGATTCCTGGCCCTATCCCTCAGCGTCCTTGCGGCTCAAGCCGCCGAGCCGGTAGTTGACTGGGAGAAGGCAAAGGCAGAGACGCTGCTGCACTTCCAGTCGATCGTGCGGATGAACACCAGCAATCCGCCCGGCAACGAGACCACCGTCGTCAACTACCTGAAAGATGTCCTGGACCGCGAAGGAATCAGCTATCAGATCTTCGCGAGGGAGCCCAGCCGCGCGAATCTTGTGGCACGCCTGAAAGGCAATGGAACGAAGAAGCCGATCCTGATTCTCGGGCACACCGATACCGTGGGCGTGCAACCGGAGAAGTGGCCCGTGGATCCCTTCGGTGCGGTGCGCAAGGACGGCTTTGTTTGGGGCCGGGGAACAACGGACAACAAGGACGGTGTCACCGCCGGGCTGATGGTGCTGCTGCAGTTGAAGCGCCTGAACGTGCCGCTGGACCGCGATGTGATCTATGTGGCGGAAGCGAGCGAGGAGAGTTCCACCGGTCCGGTCAATGTTGGTATCGACTATCTGGTTCAGGAACACTGGGCAGACATCGAAGCGGAGTACGCTCTTGCCGAGGGCGGCTTTGTGCACTCCGAGAACGGGCGCGTACGCTTCGTGGAAATCGCCGCGACGGAGAAGGTTCCCCGCCGAGCCAAACTGATCGCGACGGGTTCGTCGGGCCATGGATCGCGGCCCCGGCGCGATAACGCTATCGTCCATCTCTCAACGGCGGTCAGCAAAGTGGCGAAGTGGGAACCGCCCATGCGGCTGAATGACGTTACGCGCACCTTCTTTGAACGGCTGGCCACCATCAGCCCGCGGGAAGAGGCGGCCCGTTACAACGGCCTGGTGGATCCCCAAAAGACCGCCGCGATTCAGAATTACTTTGCGGAGCACGATCTGGGCAAGTACTCGATTCTGCGAACCTCGATTTCGCCCACCATGCTCAGCGGAGGCTTTCGACAGAACGTCATCCCGTCGCAGGCCGAAGCGATGCTGGATATCCGCGCGCTGCCGGACGAGGACATGACGAAGTTCTATGCCGAAATGAACCGCGTGATCGGCGATCCAGCGGTTAAGATCGTGCCTAGTGCTCCGGGCCGTCCTTCGGCGCCGCCCAGCCGCTTGGATACCGAGATGTTTCGCGCCCTGGAAGCGGCGCAACGGAGGCTCTATCCCGGCGCCATCACCATTCCCGGGATGGTGACCGGGGCCACGGATCTTGCTCAGTTGCGCGCCCGTGGCGTGCAGGCATACGGAATTGGTCCACAGTTCGACGAAGCCGAGTTTGCCGAACACGGATGGCACAGCGATGTCGAACGCCTGAGCGAGCAGTCCTTGCACGGGCTGGTCCAGTTTATGTGGTACGCCGTCGTGGGGATCGCCGCGAGTAAGTAGTGCTCGGCCTGTGTTCGAGGCTTCGACCGATAAGTCCAACATAAGCTCGTGCGCAACATGCAGAGCGCTACTTTTGCGATCTCCACCGTAAACAAAAGACACGCTGGTTACTTCTTACTCCACTTGGTGACGACAACGGAGCGAGGCTTGGACCACTGAGCCACGGAAATCAGGTTTGTTGCCTTGACGGGCGCGCCTGCAATATCAGCTGCCGCGGCGCGAGCGGCCGAGGAACCGGCTGATTCCCCATCCGGCGAGCAGGCCCACGAGTAAACCGCCACCGCCCACGTACATCAGGGCCTTCTTGGCTTCATCGAGCAAGGTGTTATTGAAGACGTTGGCCGAAAGGTGTAACCCGACGATCTTCCATTCGCCATTGATGCGGGCGGCCGTGGTGGTCCATTTCGAACTCAGACGGAAGGGGCCGCGAATCACGGGGTAGAATTCGTCTTCCATGGTTCCGTCGGCGATTGCAACGCTGCCGTCACCCAGAAAGCGGGCATGACCGTCCAACTTCGCGGAAGTCATGTACTTCGTGAGGATGCGGTCTTTCCCTTTCACCATCCGGTCATAGTAGGCGAGCACCTCGGCCGGTCCGCGAGACACTTCGCCATTCGCCCACACGACTGTCGCATTTGCGTCCATCTGCTGGACCATGCGCTCGAGGCTTTGGGAGTTAATGCTGCTCTCCACCTCGCGCAGTATCTTGAGCAGTTGTTCGCGGTCCGCCGCGTGGGGATCCGATTGAGGAAGATCTTGTTGGGTGCACGACTATGCGCCGGACTTGCGCTGCCTGGTGCTGGCCTCTCCGGCGTTCCGCGTCAAGCTCTACGTACCCTTTGCCCGCCTCGGTCTTACGGTTGGCCATGCCCTGTTCGGGAACTTCTTCGTGAACTCCTACGTGAAGGGAAGCGCGCTGACTCAGGACCGGGAGCGGGCGGCATCGTACGCGACGGATCCGCTGATCAAGCGACCGATTTCGGTACGGGTGCTGTTGAGCCTCGATCAGATGGCGGAGCGCGTGGTGGATGACGCCGGCGCCGTTCGCGTCCCGGTGCAGATGTTAGTCTCCGGTAGCGATTGGGTGGTGAGGGAAAAACCGCAGCGGGACTTCTTCGATCGTCTGGGTACGGCGGACCGCGAGTGGCATGTTTTCGACGGCCTTCGGCACGACACCCTGGGAGAACGGGACCGGCACTTACCCGTCGCGAAAGCGCGCGCGTTCGTGGAACGGCAGTTCGCCGGCAAAGCTGTTCAGAAGACGGATTTGCTTGCCGGCAACGACTTTACGCAACGCGAGTATGAGGAACTGAAGAGGCCATTACCGTGGTGGTCGCCGCGAGGACTGTCGTTCGCCAGCCAAAGACTGTTTATGAGCACCCTGGGCCGCTGGGCTGGGGGCATCAAGCTGGGCCTGGAGACGGGTTTTGATTCGGGTGCGTCGCTCGACTACGTTTACCGGAATGAGGCGTCCGGCTTCACGCCCCTGGGTCGCCTGATCGACTGGTTCTATCTGAACGCGATCGGCTGGCGGGGCGTCCGGGTGCGCCGGCAGATGCTCCAGGCCCTGCTGAACGAGGCCATGATTTCGCTGCGCCAGCAGGGACGGGCCGTACGGATTTTGGATGTCGCGGCCGGCCATGGACGCTACGTGCTGGAGGGAATTCATCGGAGCGGTGTTCCAGTGGAGAGCATTCTGTTGCGCGACTACTCCAAGGAGAATGTGACGTGGGGACAGGCGGCGATCTCCGGTTCCGGCCTGAAAAACGCCCGCTTCGAACAGGGTGACGCGTTTGACGCCGCGGCGCTCGGCGCGATCGTTCCGAAGGCCAGCGTCTCTATTGTCTCCGGCCTCTACGAGTTGTTTCCTGGCAACGAAGTCGTTCGGGATTCGTTGCGAGGTATTGCTGCGGCAACGGAACCCGGAGGGTTTCTTCTCTATACCGGGCAACCATGGCACCCGCAACTCGAGATGATCGCCAGAACGCTGAGCAGCCATCGCGGCGGCGCACCGTGGATCATGCGGCGGCGCACGCAGGAGGAACTCGATCAACTGGTGGCCGCCGCCGGCTTCCGGAAAGTGACCCAGCGAATCGACCCCACTGGCCTGTTCACCGTCTCCCTTGCGGAACGGCTCTAGATGGAACCCACTATCCAACGGCCTTATCTCCGGGCCGGGGTCTGGCTCGTGCTGCTCGGTTCCTTCTTCTTCGCCAGCTATAACGCCGCAAACGCCTTTGCCGACGGTCTGACGCATGTGCCCTCCCTTGTTTTCGCCTGGGAGCGGCACCTGCCTTTCCTGGCCTGGACCATCCTGCCGTATTGGTCCTGCGATCTGCTGTACGCCGGTTCATTTGCGCTTTGCCGGACGCGCGAGGAGTTGGACCGGCACGCGTGGCGGCTGCTGGCGATCCAGTTGTTCTCGATCGTCTGCTTCGTCCTTTTTCCCTTGCGGGTGAGCTATGTGCGCCCCCCGCTGGATGGCTGGTCCGCGTGGCTCTTTGCCTCGCTGACCAGTTTCGACAAGGCGTTCAACCAGGCCCCCTCCCTGCATGTAAGCCTCGCAGTCATTCTCTGGGTCTGCTACCGGCGTGTACTCAGCGGCGGGGCTCACCGGATCGCCGCGGCGTGGTTCATCCTGGTCGCGATGTCGGCCTGGACCACCTATCAGCACCAGTTCATCGATCTCCCGCTGGGTTTGTGGGCCGCGCTCCTCGTTCTGGCGGCGATTCCGGAACGAAGGTTCGCTGAGGCCAGACGTCCTAAACTGGCCGCGCTCTATTTCCTGCCCGCGGTGGCGCTCACCGCGGCGGCATTCATCTGGCGCGGCACGCTGTGGACCGCACTTTGGCCGGCGTTCTCTCTGTCGATGGTGGCTTGTGCCTATTGGAACGGTGACCCCGTGTGGTTGTCGAAGCGCAACGGCCGGATCGCGTTTTGGATGTGGCCATATACGCTCGGCGCGTGGATCAACTCGCGCTGCTGGACCCATGGCGAAGAGCCCTGGCAACATCTGGCGGATGGGGTCTGGATCGGGCGGGCGCCGTCACCGGGGGTCGCCTTCGCGACGGTGATTGACCTCACTGCGGAGATGCCGGTACGGGCGCAGCATCACATTCCGGTGCTCGATCTGGTCGTGCCCGATGCCGACCAAACGAAGGCTGCGGTCCGCGCGATCCTGGGAGCCCCGCGGCCGGCGCTAGTCTGCTGTGCTCTCGGTTATTCCCGCAGTGCCACGGTTGCGGCTGCGTGGCTGGTGGAGGCCGGACATGCCAACTCCGCCGAGGAGGCGATTGCGAAGGTGCGGCTGGCGCGTCCCCGCATCGTCATGGGAAAGGAGGCGGTACAGCGTGTCGAGGCCTGCGCCAGACTTCCAGCCAACCAGTGACGCGCGGCACGCGGAAGACGCGTTCGATTGCCGTGCCACGGCGGCGCTCTTGCGGTCCATGGGGACCCTTGTATGGGCCTCGCACGCGGGTGCGTTGGTGGCTGCCAGTTACCACGCTTGGATCCCGCTGTTGGGATGGAGCCTGGTGGTGTACTTCGCCGTTCGAGTCCAGCTCGACGCGGGTCTGCTGGAGATGCTGGCACGCGATCTGGAGAGCGCCCCTGCGCAGTTGGATGCGTGGCTGTCGCGCGCGGGGTTGCGAACTCGCCGCGAGGAGCGCAGCATTGCAGACCGGTGTGCGGGGGGCCGGCGGCTGGCTCGCTATCTGGCTGGTGCATGCCTGTTGCAATTCGGCGCGACGGCAGTGGCGATCTTGAGCGGCAATCGATGATCGAAAAACAACTCAAAGCGCTCGCTCTTTGGGCGGCTCGCTGGATCACGACCGCGCATGGGCACCAGCCGGGTAAGGAATCGGCCGCCGGCCAGCGCATCTATTGCGCCAATCACACCAGTCACCTCGATGCCGTCCTGCTGATGGCCGCGCTGCCGCATCGCCTGCGGCAGAATACCCGCCCGGTGGCCGCCGCCGACTATTGGCGCGCCGGGGGCTTCCGGAAGTACCTCACCGAGCGGGTGTTCCGCACGGTGCTCATCGATCGCGACAGCAGTGACCTCAACCCGCTGGGGCCGGCATTTCAGGCACTGCGCCAGGGTGATTCGCTGATCTTTTTCCCGGAAGGTACGCGAGGGTGCGGCGGCTCGCTGCAACCGTTGAAGCCCGGCATCTACTTTCTGGCGCGAGCCTTCCCGCAGGTCCAGATTGTTCCGGTGTGGATCCGAAATGCGTCGAGGGTCCTGCCCAAGCGCGCCGTGTTCCCAGTGCCGGGTACGTGCGCCTTGCATTTCGGCGCACCGCTGAGCTGGGATGGCCAGGAGGATGCTGCGGCCTTTCTGTCCCGTGTGCGGATCACGATGGAATCCCTCCGCCAACCGAATGACCGGCCGAATGGCCCGCGATGACTCAGGAAGTGCAGACGATCTTCGGCGGGCTTTTCGTAGTGCTGGTTCTAGCCAGCGCCCTGGGATGGTGGCTCCATCGGCACCGTCCATCGCCGGCAACGGCGAATCTGAACTCGCGCATCCGCGCCTGGTGGGTGATGATTGCCGTGGGCGGATTGGCGTTGGTGCTGGGGCGTTACGCCCTCTTCGGTCTGTTCGCTGGGCTCTCGTGGTTCGCGTTGCGGGAGTTCGCTGCCTCCGATCCGGCGGGTCGGCCGGGCGCCTGGTACTTCGCCGCAGTTCCCGCGCAATTCGCGGCCGTGATCTGGGACTGGCAGTGGGTAGCGCTGCTCCTGATTCCGCTGGCGGGCTTCGCCTTGCCGCGGCAGCGATGGCTGGGCCTCCTGCTGTGCGTCTATGGGCTCTCCTTTGTCCCGGCGCTGGGGCAAGTGGAATTGGTCCTTTACCTGGTCCTCGTGGTGCAGGCGAGCGACGTCTTGCAATATCTGTGGGGCCGGGCCATCGGGCGGCACGCCATCGCGCCCCGAATTTCTCCCTCGAAGACGGTTGAGGGTCTGGTGGGGGGAGTGGCCAGCGCAACCGTGCTTGGGACTTGGCTTTACTACCTGACCCCGTTCGGGCCACTGGGCGCGATGTCGTTGTCCCTGCTCATTACCAGCGCTGGATTCTTGAGCGGGCTCCTTCTGTCGGCGCTCAAACGGCAGCGCAAGATCAAGGACTGGGGTACCGTGATTACAGGACATGGCGGCGTGTTGGATCGGGTGGACTCGCTGTGCCTCGCTGCGCCGGTCTTCTACTGGATGGTGAAAGCGTTCTGGCGCTAACTATTGTGACGAGTCTGGCCCCAGCCCGTGAGAAGTGCGGTCTCCGTCCAGATACTTTTCCGCATTCACGCCGATTCTCGCGCAAAGCTCCTCGAAGAGCCGAATGCGCTCCCGCCGGTCAGCCGTGTTGAACTTCAGGAAAAACGGGCGCTGTTCCCAGTCGAAGGGCGATGAGGCCTTGCCGTGCAGAAACATCAGCATGGCGGCGAAGTGCACCGGCGGGCCTCCCGCGCGGTTGAGCACGCCGCGCAGGAGCGCGTCGATAATCGGGGGCGGATGGAACTCCTGGATCTGCAGCAGAGCCTGGGTCAGCCCGCCGTAAGTGTCGGAACCCTCAAGCGCCTGCACAAGAGCCGTGGTGCGCTCTGCTTCGGAAATGAGGTGAGGAGCGTATTCGGCCACGGCGATGCGCACCCGCAGGTTGGAGCTTCGCAATGCCTTGCGCAGAGCGACCCGCGCGCGCGGAGAATCGAGGGCTGCCAGCGCCTCGACGTCGCGCCAATCGTCAACTTGCCGGGAGAGCAACAGGTCCTCCATCGCGACGAGTTCTTCCGGAGTCGCCGTCCGGAAGATGGCCACGTCATAGCCGATGCCTTCGCGCCACCGTTCGTAAGTGCCGACCATACTTTCGCGAAACCGATCGATGGCGGTGACTGCTTTCGGAGTCGTCGCGTGTGCCGGTGGCGGTTGAACGGGTGGGGTCGGCCGCTGCGCCTGATAGCTCAGCGCCGCGTGATTCAGAGGCTCCGCGGCGAAGCGATTGGCGTCGGCGGCGCGTTGCCTCGCCTCAAGCGCGGCTCGGATGGCATCCATGTCGGGCTCGGGTTCCGGCGGATGGGGTGGCTCCAGCACAAAGTAGAACCGCCTCTCATCCGTGAACTCGCCGGAATAACTCGGCGAGTTACGGTCGTAGAACACGATCCCATCCCCAGTCTTGCGCGGCCGGGAACTCACCGGATTTTCCAGCTTCACCCAGGCCCCCGCCGGTGGCGCCGGAAAGGTGCTCGACAACTCCACAATCCTGTTGCCGGCACCAAGTTCGGCTTCGATGAGTTCCCGAAGCGCGTCAGGGAATGCTGCGATTTCTACGGCGAAGTGTGGGGTATCCTTCATGGCGTCACTCATTTGCCTCGGGCCGCGCTACCCCTCTCCTTCCTTGCTCTCCTCCTGTGCGACCACCTCGCCTATTGGACGCTCGGGGCTATCAGTCGTAAGTATACGAGGGTGCCTTGGTTACGGGTTGGTCCGCTTTGCCGCTTTACCGCTGCAAGGATTACGGGTATCGAACGGCGGCTATGCGCCGAGGTCAGACGTATTGGACGCCGAAGCGGCTGATGAATCCGTAAAAAGATGGCAACTGCCCACGGGTTCGTGCGTATTGGTTAAATTACGACCATGAAACGCCGATGCTTTCTGCTTAGTTCCCTGGCTGCAGCCCAGGCTCAAGAGCCCGATCCGATCCGGGTAGATGTGAGTCTCGTGAACGTCCCGTTCTCCGTCACCAATGCCGGCGGCCAGTTGATTACGCAGTTGAACGCGGAGGACTTCGAAGTCTTTGAAGATGGTGTTCCGCAAAAGATCCGCTTCTTCTCCCGCGCGACGGACTCGCCGCTGACGCTGGCCATCCTGGCCGATGTGTCCGGTTCGCAGGAGGATTTCCTGAAGGAGCACCGGCGCGACCTGCGCGATTTTCTGAAGACCGTATTGAGGCCGAAGGACCAGGCTACGTTGATCTGCTTTGGCCGGAACATCTATGAGGTTTCGCCCGCCGATGCGCAGCCCGATAAGCTCGACGAGGCGCTAAAGGAATTCCAGAAGGCCAAGCGAATTGCATCTTATCGGAAGCTCGGGAATCCGGAGATGAGGGACAACTCGTCGTCATTTTATGATGCGGTGATTGAGTCCGCCAAGGCGCTACAAGGCCTGGCTGGGCGCCGTGCGATTCTCATCTTCTCGGACGGGGAGGACAACTCAAGCGCGCGGAATCTGCTCGACGCAATTGAGACGGCACAGGAACACGCCGCCACCGTCTTTGCGCTACGCTATACCGAGTTGCGCAAGGGCCAATGGACGGCGCGCAACAAGTACGGCCGATCCGTGATGCAGCGGCTGGCCAATGAGACCGGTGGGCTGGAGTTCGACGCGGCGGAAGACGACCATCTGCGCGAGGCATTTCGCAAGATTGCGGACCAGTTGCGCAGTTCCTACGATTTGGCCTACACCAGTTCACAAACCGGTGAGGACGGGACCTTCCGCAAGATTCGGATTGCGGCGAGGCGCGAGGGTCTGCGCACGCGCCACAAGACCGGCTACTACGCGCGTCCCAAGTGAAGGCGTATTCCCGGCTTGTGATAGCATGGGCCAAAAATGAAGGGATTCCTATGGTTCGCGTTCCCGATCTGGTTGGCTCTGGGCGCGGAGCCCGTGGAGCATCGTCTGCCCATCGCGGCGTCCATTTTTCCGATGGGCGCTCAGCCCGGAGCCGTCTTCGAAGCCGAGATCCTCGGCGAACACCTTGACCGCGCCGCGACAGTTCTGTTTCATCAACCTGGAGCTACGGCCGAGATTCTCTCCACGGAACCCACTCGCCTGAAAGTGCGGGTGCAGGTGGCTAAGGACGCGGCGTTCGGCCAGAACGCTTTTCACGTAGTGACTCCGCGCGGAGCCAGCGGCCCATTGTTGCTGCGGGTAGGCGATCAGCCCCGCGTGCTGGAGCGCGAGCCCAACTCGACCGCCGCGGTCGCCCAACCGGTGGCGCTCCCTGCCACGGTGATGGGTCGCCTGAATACCGACGGCGATTTCGACTTCTACAAGATCCGGGTGGAGAAGGGCGCGCGGTGGATTTTTGACCTGCGGTCCGCCCGCAATGGCAACGGTCTTGACGCGGCACTTTTCCTGCTGGATGCCCGCGGCGCAAAGATCGACTATAACGAAGAGCGTTTCATCTGGGATCCATTTCTGACGCACGAGTTCGCGGAGGCCGGCGAATACATCGTGGTTGTGCAGCCAACCCACGTTCGCAACGATCCGAACTTTGCCTACGAACTCGAGATGCGGCAGGCGCCGCACCTTGACACGGTGTCCCCGTTGAGCATTGCTCCAGGAGTTGAGCAGGAGGTAACCTTTATCGGCGAAGGACTGCAGGGAAAAGCGCAAGTAGAAGGGGCCGAGGGGACGATGCTATCGATGGATGGCCGGTCCGCGAGGGCGCGGATCCGGGTTCCGGCGAACACGCCGGCAGGCCCGCGGAACCTGACGCTGGTGTCGATGGCGGGACGGTCGAATCCGGTGGAGATTCTGGTAGACCCGACGCCGCGGCACGCCGGCGGTGATCGTATCAGCCCGCCGGTATCGATTCCCGGTGTGGCGAAGTATCGCCAGCCCGATCTCTATCGTTTCTCGGTGAAGGCCGGCGAAAGCCTGGTCTTCGAGGTACGCGGCCAACGATACGGCTCGCCGGTGGACCTGACGATGCGGCTGTTGGATTCCAGCGGCAAACAGCTCGCACTGAACGACGACTTCAATTTCGCGGGCGCCAAGTTCTATCAGCGTGATCCGCGCATTCAGCATACGTTCACCGAGGCCGGCGAGTATAGCGTCGAACTGCGCAACGTCGTGCAAGTGGCGGGTGAACGCTCGCCGTACCAGTTGGTGGTACGCGCACCCGCTCCGACCTTTACCTTGCAACTGGCGAACGAACGTCCGCACGTGTATCCGGGTGGCGAGACGAAGTGGAAGGTGACCGCGCAACGGCTGGACGGGCACAAGGAGCCTATCGCGCTCTCGTTGGCCGGACTTCCCGCGGGGGTGTCCGCCAGCCCGGTGGTGATCGCGCCGGACCAGGAGGAGGCGACCTTCACGCTGCGGGCGGACGGCAAACCGGGCACGGGCGGCTTTGTGCGAGTGAGCAGCGGCGAGCAGCAGGCATGGCGCTCTGTCCGAGTGAGCAGCGGCGGCGGCGAAGGGGCGACATTTGCGCGCCTGGATCAATCACTGGTGACGATCAGCGAGAAACCTAACTTCTCACTGGAGGCTCAGGCGACGTCGGTGAACGTTCCGCGCGGAGGGTCAGCGATGATTCCGGTTTCGATTCGGCGAGAAGACGGTTTCGTGGTGCCGATTGCGTTCTCAGCCGAGAACCTTCCGGCGGGGGTGACCCTGGAGCCGGTGAGTGCCCCGGGCGAGGCGGACAAGGTGCAATTACGAGTTCAGGCGGCGGCGGATGCGCCGCTGGGGCGGGCTCCGCGTGTGGCCATTTTGGGACGCGCAGGCGGCGAATCGAACGAAGCTCCTCGAATTACAGTGCAGGTAGACTAATGCGAATACTCATTGGACTGTTGGCCGTGACGATGTGGGCAGCGCCCGCAAGGCTCAAAATTACGCCGGAGAATCCACTGCTGTTCGGCCAAGGCGCGAAGCAGCGGTTGGTGGTGACGGCAGAGTATGCGGACGGAACGGCACAGGAAGTGACCGGACAGGCCAGCTTTGCGGCCAGCGGCAGCGCGGCAAGCGTGGATGCCGAGGGCATGATTACGGCGCTGGCGAATGGAGGCAGTCCGATTCGCGTGACGTGGCAAGGGCAATCGGCGACGACGACGGCGTTGGTGCAGCGTGCCGAGGGAGCAATCCCGCGCAGTTTCGCGGGAGACATTCTGCCCATTCTGACGAAGCATGGGTGCAACGGCGGATCCTGCCACGGGGCGTTGAACGGACAGAATGGCTTTAAGCTGTCGCTGTTCGGCTTTGAGGCCGAACCCGACTACGCGATGATCGCCACGGCCCACGACGGACGCCGCATCAATCGGGCGAACGCGGAACAGAGCTTGTTGCTGCTGAAGCCGACGGCGGGAGCAATGCGCCACGGCGGAGGCAAGCTGCTTTCGCCGAAGTCCGCGGACTACCAGGCCCTGCTGGCTTGGATCCGAGACGGTGCCCAACGCGATCCGCGGCATGAGCGCAAGATGATCGCGCTGCGCGTCTCGCCCGCGCTGCTGACGTTGACGGGCAAGGAAGCGACGCGCAAGTTGCTGGTGACGGCTCGTTTTGACGACGGGGCGGAAGGCGATGTGACGCAGTTGGTGAAGTTCACGACGAACAATGACACGATTGCGTCGGTCTCCGCGGCCGGAACCGTGAAGGCTGAGCGCGGCGGCGAAACGGCGATTGTGGTGCGTGGGCCGGGGGTGACCGGCGTCGCCAAAGTCGCGGTGGTGACGGAGCCGCGTCAGGTTCCGTTGCTGCGGGTGAGTAACCTGATCGACGAGCATATTAACGCGAAGTTGAAGCGCCTGCAGATTCCTCCTTCGGCGCCGGCTGACGATGCGACTTTTCTGCGGCGGGTTTATCTCGACGTGATCGGGACGATTCCGACCGCGGAGGAGGCGCGGGCCTTTCTGGCCAGTCAGGATCCGGCGAAGCGCGCCAAGGCGGTGGACCAGTTAGTGCGTCGCCCGGAGTACGCCGAATACTGGGCGATGTATTGGGGCGACCACCTCGATAACACGAAACAGCAGATCTATAACAAGGGCCCTTACGCATTTACAGAGTATCTGCAGAAGCAGTTTCGGGCGAACGTGCCGTATGACGAATTCGTCCGGTCGCTCCTGGTCTCGAGCGGCAACATGTACGAGATGCCAGCGACGAATTACTACCCGATCATGAAGAAGGAACTAGACCTGGCGGAGAAGACCAGCCAACTATTCCTGGGTGTTTCGATCGGCTGCGCGCGATGCCACAACCATCCGCTGGAGCGCTGGAAACAGAGCGACTTCGCCGGACTCGCGGCGTTCTTCTCGCAGGTACGTTACAAAAATGGTGGACCAAGGAACAACGAACGTGCGCTCTATGTCGATTTCGTGCGGCAGTTCCAGCATCCCGAAACCAAGCAGGTGTATTTGCCGAAGGCCCTGGACGGTCCGCAACTGGCCACTACCGGCCTCACCGACCGCCGCGAGTTACTCGCCGAATGGGTAACCGCGAAGGACAACCCATACTTCGCCCGCGCGATGGTGAACCGCATGTGGCGCATGTTTTTCGGACGCGGCTTCGTGGAGCCGGTGGATGATTTCCGGGTGACGAATCCTCCTTCGAATGAACCGTTGCTGGAGGCGTTGGCCCGTGACTTTGCGGCGCACAACTTTGACCTGCATCATCTGATTCGGACGATTACCTTGTCGAGCGCATATCAACTTTCGTCGGTCCCGGTGGCGGGCAATAAGCAGGACACGATGGCTTACTCTCGCTATTATCCGAAGCGGTTGAGTGCGGAGCCGCTGCTGGATTCGATCTCGCTGGCGACCGCGGTGCCGGAGAAGTTTCTGGCCATGTATCCGGGTACGAGAGCTGCGGCGCTGCCGGAGCCCGAAATCGAAAGCTATTTTCTGGAAGTGTTTGACCGGCCCTCCCGCCAACTGGTGTGCGAGCGGAAGAACGAGCCGACACTGAATCAGGCGCTGCACATGATCGGTGGCGACACGGCACACCGGAAGGTGACCGACCGGAGCGGCTACGTGGCGCAGGCGGTGAGCCGATTCGTGGACGATGCGGCGCTGGTGGAAGAGTTCTACCTAAGGACGCTGACACGATTCCCTGATGCTGAAGAGGTGGCCGCGGCCCGCAAGGCGATCGGCCAGGCGAAGAGCCGTCAGCAGGGCGCCGAAGACGTCCTGTGGGCGCTATTGAACACGAAAGAATTTCTTTACAATCACTAAGAGCAGGAGCGCCGTCGATGAGAATTACCAACCAGACCGATATTTTTGGACGCCGGGACTTCCTGCGCATCGGTTCCCTCGGCGTCGGCGGCTTGACGCTGCCCGCGGCGCTGCGCGGCGCCAGCACCGGCAAGCGGAAGGACATCAGTTGCATTCTGCTGTGGCAGAGCGGCGGCTCGCCGCACATGGACACCTTCGATATGAAACCGGACGCGCCGTCTGATATCCGCGGCGAATTCAAGCCGATCTCGACGAACGTTCCCGGCCTGCAGATCTGTGAGCATCTGCCGGAGATGGCCAAGATGATGGACAAGGTAACGGTGCTGCGCTCACTGAAGTCGAAGGAGAACAACCACGAACGGGCGATCAACTATCTGCTGACCGGCTACCTGCCGTTGCCGACGCTCGAGTTTCCCTCAATGGGCAGTGTGATCTCCAGCAAGCTTGGCCCGAAGAACGGACTGCCGCCTTATGTGGCCGTTCCAAATACATTTCCGTCGTATGGCGCGGGATACCTGGGCGGCGCGCATAATCCGTTCATCGCTGGTGACGCCAACGCCACGGGGTATCAGGTGCGCGACCTAACACTGCCGGTGGACGTGGATTGGTCTCGAGTGGAAAATCGGCGTTTTCTGGTGAACCAGATGGACGCGAAGTTCCGCAGCGTGGAAGCCAGCCCGGACTTTCAGGCGCTGGATGAATTCTCGAAGAAGGCTTACGATTTGCTGAGTTCGCCGACCGCGAAGAAGGCTTTCGACGTGCAGTCCGAGCCGGCGGCTTTGCGTGAGCGCTACGGCCGCACGCCCGTCGGCCAAGGTGCGCTGCTGGCCCGCCGCCTGGTGGAGAACGGCGTCCGCTTCGTGACGGTGGCCAAGGGGTGGCTGAATTACGATACCCACGGAGACAACTTCAATAGCTGTAAGAAGGTGTTGCTGCCGGAGTTCGATAAAGCCTACGCGGCACTGGTGACGGACTTACACGACCGCGGGATGCTGGATACCACGCTGGTGGTCGGCATGGGCGAGTTCGGCCGGACGCCGAAGATCAATTCGGACGCGGGCCGGGATCATCATTGCAAAGCTTGGTCAATCGTGCTTTCCGGCGCAGGCATGACGGGTGGGCGAATTCTGGGCGCCACCGACAAGACGGCCACGGAGGTAACTGACCTTCCCGTGGAGCCCGAGGACCTGCTGTTTACGCTGTATTCGATCCTCGGGGTTGACGCAACGCATGAGTATCAGACGCCGATCGGGCGCCCGGCCAAGATCATCAACGGCGGCCGCCTGATCAAAGAGTTACTCGCCTAGTAAGTGCTGGCTTGGTTGGGGAAATGATCGTCAAGATTCTGTTTTGGATTGTGATTTGTTTTGACGTTGCCGTCTTGCTTCTCTTCTTTGTCCTCGGCCTGGCGGCGGCGACCAGTTCCAAGTCGAGTCCGCTGGCGGTGGCGGGGTACATGCTGGTGATTCCCGGACTGCTGTTGGCCGGAGCCGTCTTGCTGTTTCTGCGATCGAACTCCGCCGTGGGCCGCCTATCGGCGCTGGTGCTGGCCGCTTCGCCGGCGCTGTACGTCGGCGTGATGAGTGGCATGGAAGCGGCCAAGGTGAGGATGAACAGCGATGCCCAGGGCAAGCTGACCTACTTCCGCGAGGGCCCTCAACGCGATCTTTCTCTGGCCATCGAGCAGAACGATGCGGCCAAGGTGGCGGCTCTTTTGCCGCAGGCGAAGGTGAACGAACGCGGCTACAGCGAGGTGACCCCGCTGATGTTGGCGCTCAGGCAACTGCGGAGCAGCGGCGGCCAAGTTAGCAACGGGAAAGCGGAAGGCGACAAATTTGAGGTACTGCGAGCGCTGCTGAAGGCTGGGGCCGACCCGAACGCCGTCGCGCACGAGTTGCCGCTGGAGATGGCGATTCAGATGAGTTCGAAGGTGGGTCCTGAGCCGGCTCTGATGCTGCTACGGGCGGGGGCAAACCCGAATGCGAAGACGGAGTTCGGCAGTCCGGCGTTTTTTGCGGCGACGGGGCGGATGGCGAGCCCGGAGATCCTTCAGGCGGTTCTGGAGCACGGCGCGGACTTGAAGCTACCCGGGAACCAGGGAAAGAACGTGGTGCACTACGCCGCGCTGGCTTCGAACTGGAAGGTGGTGTTGGTGCTGCTGCAACGTGGGGCGGATTGGAAGCAGGTGAAGACGCTCGACGGGCGCTCGTTCCTGGAGATGCTGGAGGCCCAACGGAATCGCGGCGAGGAGCCCGGTTTGGCCGAAGTCATCAGTTTTGTGAAGGCCGCCCAGTAAGCCGTTCAGCACTTCTTCGACGGCGTGCAGGATTGCTGCTGAGTCACGGCTGAAGTTGCGGACGGGCAGGCTCAGGTGGGGGCAGCGGTGCCAGCGAAAAGATGTCAAAAGTGTCGCATTCTGTCGCAAAGTGATGATTTGGCGTGCGCCGGGACGGCCCGGCTACGCGCAGGTTGGGTAGCCGGGGCGAGTGAGGATTCGGTTGAGAAAGAGCGGGGGAACCGGGGGCGGTGAGCGTTGAAGCCCGGGTTTCCTGGACCGGACGCGTTTGTTCTGTTTGGCTCGGGTTGCCTACCCCAGCGTTCGCGCGGCTGACAGACTCGTTCGATTGAGGGTAGCAGAGAGGGTCGCACATCCAGGGGGCAGTCCGTCGACAAGTTTTTTCTTTTGTTGTGGATCCGGCGGATTCAACTCTCGTGATCGCGTTGCCCCTGGAGTCGAGAATGGCGGAACTCACCAAGGAGAGTGTACCTCGCTAACTAAACTGACCGATTCCGTTGGCACAGCGCGACGAGATCTTCATCGAAAGGATTCACAAGTGGTTGCCAATCCTGAAACGGGAACCAGCCTGATGCCGAAACATAGGGAGTGACATGCAAACTCTCGAAACTGCGCAGCAGCTGTAAGGTAGAACGCACGATCTCTGGAGAAGAGTTGGCAGAGCGGATGAGCGGTTCATGTGCCAATCCGGTCCGGGGGCGCTAGCAAGCCCGAGGGTGGCGGCGCGCAAAATGCTGTGGTCCGCTAGATGCTAGAATTCTCCCCCAGGAGAGCCACATGACCACCCAAGAGAATGCTGCTGTAATTCGTCGATTTATCGAGGAAACGATCAACCAAGGCGATATTGATTCCGCTGGGCAGTTTGTATGGGATGACGTGGTCGAACTGGAGCCGTTCCCCGGTCAGGGCCCAGGTCTTGAGGGCTTGAAGGACGTTCTTCGTGGCATGCGATCCGCGTTCCCCGATCTCCGTTTTTTGGTTCAGGAGCAGATCGCCGAAGGGGACAAAGTGGTCACCCGGTTTGAGTGGTCTGGAACGCACCAAGGGGAGTTCCTCGGCGTACCCGCCACGGGCCGCCCGGTTCGGGTGTGGGGCGTCGTCATTGATCGCCTCGAGGAAGGCCGACTTAAGGACACGCGTATGATCATGGACACGCTCGGGCTGATGATGCAGATTGGTGCGCTGCCTCCACCCGCTCACTGAACCGCTGCAGGCCAGCAGCAGGGCCTCCAGACGGAGCGTCATGGCTCCCTGAGCCGGGCTTGACTCGCGTCCGCCCTTGGACCTAAGCTAAGAATTCTTGGTATGGGACGCAAGGCGCAAAAGAACGATTCGCTGCCGGGGTCGCTGGACATGCTGATCCTGCGGACGCTCTCGCTGCGCGACCTCCATGGATACGGCATCGTCCAACTGATTCAGCAGTCATCGGGCAATGAACTGCTGGTCGAGGAGGGCTCGCTTTACCCTGCCTTGCAGCGGCTTGAGCTCAACGGCTGGATCGACGGGGCTTGGGGTGTGACGTCAAACAATCGGCGCGCGCGGATCTACACGATTACAGCAGCGGGCCGCAAACAACTGGACGTGGAGACCCGGAAGTACGCCAAGCTGACGCTCGCGATTGCGCGCGTGATGGGAGAAGCGTGATGTGGATGCGACGGCTGCGGTATTGGATGAACACCGCCAAACGGAGCGAGGCTCTGCGCGAGGAGATGGAACTCCACCTGGCGGAGAAGGCGGCGGAACTTGAAGCCAACGGGATGACGCAGGACCGCGCCCGGGCGGAAGCGCGCCGGCGATTTGGCAATGCAGGACTGAAGCAGGAAGAGTCCCGTGAGATTTGGATGACCCGGCTTTGGCTGGAACTGGGCCAGGATGTCCGCTACGGCTGGCGCACGATGATGTCCAACAAAGCCTTCAGCATGCTGGCCGTGCTGTCACTGGCGCTGGGCATTGGCGCCAACACGGCCATCTACAGTTTCATGGAATCGATTCTGCTACGGTCGCTGCCGGTGGCCGATCCCGAGTCACTGGTGGTGTTGAATTGGCAGAGCCGGCCACCGGCCAACGGGCTCAGGGATCACGTCATTCATGGGGTCCAAGGTATTCTCTGGCCCGGGGACAAAGGCGTGATGGTGAGCGGGATGTTCCCGTACGCCGCGTTCGAGACAATGCGTGAGGAGAATCCGGCCTTCTCCACGGTCTTCGGATACTTTAACGGACACCGCAAGAACCTGGCGATTCGGGGGCAGGCGCTGAGCGTCAGCACGGAGTATGTTACGGGCGGGTACTTTCGCGGCTTGGCCGTCTCACCGGCCGCAGGACGTCTGATTGAGCTTGACGACGACCGTCCCGGTGCGGCGCCGGTGGCCGTGATCAGTTTCGCGGCCAGCCAGCAGCGCTTTGGCGCT